>NZ_JBFAHW010000114.1:0-33479 GCF_040654355.1 Streptomyces sp. NPDC050704
ACATCTATCAGTAGCATCACGGCACAAGCGATTTCTGTGTGTGTGTCGTGAGGACACCCGTGGGCTCTACGGAGCCGGGGGCAGCGCCCCCGGCTTCGGGAAGGGGTGGGCTCGGGGAAAGAACCGCCCCGGCCCCAGCCACCCCCCTCCCCCGCCTGGAAGCCGCCTGGCTCGGCAGAGCCGCAGGCTGCCTTCTGGGCAAACCCGTGGAGAAACTCCCCCTGCAAGGCATCCGCCAACTCGCCCGAGCCACCGGCAATTGGCCCCTCACCACCTGGTTCACAGAACGCGGCCTCCCACCCGACCTCAAGGCCGCCCACCCCTGGAACCGCCGCTCCGCCCCCACCTCCCTCGCCGAGAACATCGACGGCATGCCGGAGGACGACGACCTCAACTACCCCCTCCTGAACCTCCTGTTGCTCCAACGCCACGGCAAGGACTTCACCACCACGGACGTGGCCCGACTCTGGCTGGACGAACTCCCCGCGGGCCGCACCTTCACCGCCGAGCGCATCGCCTACCGCAACCTCCTCGACGGCATCGAACCCCCGCACACGGCCCGCCACCGCAACCCCTTCCGCGAATGGATCGGCGCCCTGATCCGCGCGGACGCCCACGGCTGGACCAACCCCGGCGCCCCCGCGACCGCCGCGGCACAGGCCCACCGGGACGCCACCCTCACCCACACCGCCAACGGCGTCTACGCGGCGATGTTCACGGCGGCCACCATCGCCGAGGCGGCCACCGGCACCAGCGACATCCACACCTGCCTGCGCACCGGCCTCACCGTCGTACCCCCCGACTCCCGGCTGGCCCGAGCCGTCCGCCACGCGGTCCAACTGGCCGGGAAACACCGGGACTTCGACATGGTCGTCGACAAACTCCACGCCACCCACGGCACGTACCACTGGGTCCACGCCATCCCCAACACCGCCCTGCTCACCGCCGCCCTCACGCACGCCGACGGCGACTTCACCGCCGCCATCTGCCGTGCGGTGTCCGGGGGTTGGGACACCGACTCGAACGGCGCGACGGCAGGCTCGATCGCGGGACTGCTCGCGGGCCGCCCGGAAGCGATCCCCGCCCGCTGGACAACGCCCCTCAAGAACCGACTGACCACGTCCGTCGGCGACTTCAACGGCACCGGCTTCGACACCCTCGCCCGCCTGACAGCTCAACTCACCACCACATCAGCCGCCCAACCCACCACCCACCGCGCCCACTCGGAGGCCCTCCACCCATGACCCCCGTAGCCACCACCGCACCCCAATCCGCCCCCGCCCCCCTCACCGGCCTCCGCGTCCTCGACCTCGCGACCCTCTTCGCCGGCCCCCTCGCCGCCACGATGCTCGGCGACTTCGGCGCGGAGGTCATCAAGGTCGAGCACCCTCTCAGGCCGGACCCGTCCCGCGGCCACGGCCCGTCGAAGGCCGGCATCGGCCTGTGGTGGAAACTCCTCGGGCGAAACAAACGCACGATGACACTGGACCTCTCCACGAACGGCGGCCGCGAGACCCTCCTGCGCCTCGCCGCCTCCGCCGACGTGGTCATCGAGAACTTCCGCCCCGGCACCCTGGAGAAGTGGGGCCTCGGCTGGGAGGAACTGTCGGCGGCGAACCCCCGCCTGGTCCTCGCCCGGGTCACCGGCTTCGGCCAGTTCGGCCCGTACGCGCACCGCCCCGGCTTCGGCACGCTCGCCGAGGCCATGAGCGGCTTCGCCGCGATCACCGGTGAACCGGATGCCCCGCCGGTCCTCCCGCCGTTCGGCCTCGCCGACTCGATCGCGGGTCTGGCCACGGCGTACGCGGTGATGACGGCCCTCGCGGCCCGCGACCGCACGGGCTCCGGGCAGGTCGTGGACATGGCGATCATCGAGCCGATCCTCACGGTGCTCGGCCCGCAGCCGCTCTGGTACGACCAGTTGGACCACGTCCAGCCCCGCCTGGGCAACCGTTCCCAGAACAACGCGCCCCGCAACACCTACCGCACGGCCGACGGCAGCTGGGTCGCCGTCTCGACCTCGGCGCAGTCGGTCGCCGAACGGGTGATGTGCCTGGTCGGCCGCCCGGACCTGACCGTCGAGCCCTGGTTCACCACGGGCGCGGAGCGGGCCCGCCACTCCGACGTCCTCGACGAGGCGGTCGGCAGCTGGATCGCCCGCCACACCCGCGCCGAGGTCATCGACGCCTTCGACAAGGCAGAGGCGGCGGTGGCGCCCATCCAGGACGTACGCGACGTCATGACGGACCCGCAGTACCAGGCACTCGGCACGATCACCACCGTCGACGACCCCGAACTGGGCCCGCTGCGCATGCAGAACGTCCTCTTCCGCCTCACCGAGACCCCCGGCGCTATCCGCTGGGCGGGCCGACCGCACGGCGCCGACACGGACACGGTCCTCACCGAACTCGGCCTGACCGAGGCCGAGATCACCACGCTCAGATCGGAGGGCGCGCTGTGACCACGGGAGCCTTCCCCCTCACCTGGCTCTACGCCCCCGGCGACCGCCCGGAGGTGGTGGCGAAGGCCCTGGCCTCCGGCGCGGACGTGGTCGTCGTCGACCTGGAGGACGCGGTGGCCGCCCACCGCAAGGAGTACGCCCGCGCCGCCACCGCCGACCTCCTCTCCGAGCCGCCCCCGCGACCGGTCCACGTCCGTGTCAACTCCCTGGACAGCCCGGAGTCCGCCGCCGACCTCCGCGCTCTCGCCCCGCTCCGGGCCCTCGCCGGCCTGCGGCTGCCCAAGGTCTCCTCCCCCACCCAGGTCGTGCGTACGGCGGAACTCGCCCCCGGAATCCCCCTGTACGCCCTCCTGGAGTCGGCCCTGGCCATCGAGCACGCCTACGCGATCGCCACGGCCCACCCCTCCCTCCACGGCATCGCGCTCGGCGAGGCCGACCTGCGCGCCGACCTCGGAGTCGCCGGCACCGACGGGCTCGACTGGGCGCGCGGCCGGGTGGTGTGCGCCGCTCGGGCGGCGGGGCTGCCCGCTCCGGCGCAGTCCGTGCATCCGGACGTACGGGATCTCACCGGGCTCGCCGAGTCGTGCGCGCACGGCAGGGCGCTCGGCTTTCTGGGTCGGGCGGCGATTCATCCGCGGCAGCTCCCGGTGATCGAGCGGGCGTATCTGCCGACCGCCCGGGAGATCGAGGCTGCCGAGGAGATCGTGCGGGCGGCCGCGACCGGGACCGGCGCCCTCGCGCTGCCCGACGGGCGCTTCGTGGACGCGGCGGTCGTCGCGGGCGCCCGACGCACCCTCGCCCTGGCCCGGCGCATCGCTCGGCCCGCGCAGGCCCAAGTGTCCGTGTGACCGACTTCGTTCATCTCTGAGCGAGAGCAGCGCGATCAACGGGATTCATGACTGACATCAGTCAACCAGTGCTACTTTCCTCGCGTGACATCGAGCAAGCGCCACTTGAAGATCGTCGAATCGCTCCGGGTGACAGGGGTCGCCTCGGTGCGCGAGCTCGCCGAGCGGCTCCAGGTGAGCCAGTCGACGATCCGCCGGGACCTGATCGAACTCGACCGGCACGGCGAACTCGTGCGCACCTACGGCGGCGCCGCCCTGTCACCGCACGCGGCGGCCGACCCGCCCGCCGAGGAAGAGCCGTTCGACGTCTCGGCCGCCCACGACCGGGCGGTGAAGGAGGCGATGGCCGAGCGGGCCGCCGAACTGGTGGCCGACGACATGGTGGTCGTCCTGGACATCGGCACCACCACCCCGCTGATCGCCCGGCGGCTGCGCGGCCGCCGGGTCACCGTCATCACCGGCAACCTCGCCGTGCTCGACGAACTGCGCGACGACGACTCCGTACGGCTCGTCGTCCTCGGCGGTGTCCTGCGCCGCAACTACCGGTCCCTGGTCGGGGCGCTCGCCGAGAGCGCCCTGCGCCAGGTCAGCGCGGACCTGGTCTTCCTGAGCTGCACCGGCGTACGGGCCAACGGCCATGTGGTGGACGACATGGCCGTCGAGGCACCGATAAAGCAGGCGATGGTCGAATCCGCCCCCCGGGTCGTACTGGTCGCCGGCGAGTCCAAGTTCCCCGGCACCGGCAGCCTGCGACTGTGCTCGCTCGCCGACGTCGACGTCCTCGTCACCAGCGCGGGCGCCGATCCCCGGACGCTCGACATCTGCCGCCAGGCGGGCGGACAGGTGATCACGGCCTGAAGAGGTCATCTCTGCGAGGAGTACCGCGATGCACCGACTGATACGAAGAGCCTGGCGAAGCGCGGGCACCGTCGCCTGCGGAATGGTCCTCTGCCTGTCTGCGGCGACGGTGCCCGCCCAGGCAGCCTCCGCCCGGTCCGTCCCCGAGGGAGCCACGGTGAACGCACGCGACAGGGCGACCGCGGCCGTCGACGCGATGATGGGTTTCTACGACGAGGAGACCGGCCGCTGGGATCCGGACTCACCGTGGTGGCAGTCGGGCAACGCGCTCCAGGCCCTGCTCGACCACATGGCGAAGACCGGCTCACGGACCTATCTGCCGCAGGCCGAGCACACCGTCGAGATCCAGCGGCGGCCACTGCCCTGGTGGCCGGAGGGCGGCGGCGAGTTCCGGGCCGACTCCACGGACGACACCGGCTGGTGGGCCCTGGCCATGACCCGTATGTACGACCTGACCCGCGACAAGAAGTACCTCGACATCGCCAGGCTCGACGAGGCGTACCTGCGCGAGTACTGGGACGACACCTGCGGCGGCGGCATCTGGTGGGACATCCCTGGCAGGACGTACAAGAACGCGATCAGCGCCGAGCTCTACATCCAGCTTCTCGCCTCACTGCACAACCGCGTCCCCGGCGACAAGGTCTATCTGGCCCGCGCCCTCGACGCCTGGCACTGGTTCGAGAAGAGCGGGATGATCAATGACCAGCATCTGGTCAACGACGGTCTGAACACCCAGAGCGGCGGCTGCGCCAACAACGGCGGCACGACCTGGACGTACAACCAGGGAGTGATCCTCGGCGCGCTCGCCGAGCTCTACAAGGCCACGGGCGACCGGCGGCTGCTCACCTCCGCGCGGAAGATCGCCGACGCGGTCGTCACGAGCCCGGAGTTGTCCCCCAAGGGCATCCTGACGGAGCCGTGCGAGTCGCGGGGTGACTGCAACGCCGACCAGGCGTCGTTCAAGGGGATCTTCGCGCGCAACCTCGCGGAACTGGATGCCGTGCTGCCCGGTCATCCGTACCGCGGGTACCTCCGCGCCCAGGCCCGCTCGGCCTACACGTACGACCGCAACAGCCTGGACCAGTACGGGCTGAACTGGTCCGGGCCGTTCGACAGCGCGGACATCGGACGTCAGGAGTCCGCGGTCTCACTGCTGACCGCGGTCCTCTGACGACTCGTCCGGCAGCCGGGGCCGGATCAGCCCTTCTTGGCCGACTCGGCCTCGTCCTTCTCGTCCTTCGTATCGGCGGACTCGGCGTCGGACTCGGCCGACTCCTTCTTCGCCGCGTCGGGCTCCTTGTCGAGATCGACAGCGGCACCCGAGTCATCCTTGTCGTCCGCGTCCGCGTCCGCGTCACCGTCGTCGGAGACACCCGGCTCGACGACCTCCTCGCGCCCCGGCCGCTTACGGGCCGACAGCACGAAATAGACCACGGCGAGGACGAAGACCACGATCGCGGTCCAGCCGTTGAGGCGCAGACCGAGGAAGTGGTGGGCCTCGTCGACCCGCATGTACTCGATCCAGAAGCGTCCTACGCAGTACGCCGCGACGTACAGCGCGAAGGCCCGGCCGTGGCCGAGCCTGAACCGCCGGTCGGCCCAGATGACGAGGGCCGCGACACCGATGCACCACAGCGACTCGTACAGGAACGTCGGGTGGTAGAGACCGGGCACCCGTCCGTCGGTCGAGGACGTGATCTCCAGCGCCCAGGGAACGTCCGTCCGCCGCCCGTACAGCTCCTGGTTGAACCAGTTCCCCCAGCGGCCGATGGCCTGCGCCAGGGCGATGCCGGGCGCGAGGGTGTCGGCCCAGGCGGGCAGCGGGATGCCACGTCGGCGGCAGCCGATCCAGGCGCCCACCGCGCCGAACGCGATGGCGCCCCAGATACCGAGGCCGCCCTCCCAGATCTTGAAGGCGTCGACCCAGTCCTGACCCTCGCTGAAGTACAGCTGGTAGTCGGTGATGACGTGGTAGATCCGCCCGCCGACGAGACCGAACGGAACGGCCCACACGGCGATGTCCGCCACGGTGCCGGCCCGGCCACCGCGCGCGATCCACCGTTTGTTGCCGAGCCAGACGGCTACGAAGACGCCGATGATGATGCAGAACGCGTAGCCGCGCAGCGGAATGGGGCCGAGGTGCAGCACTCCGCGCGACGGACTGGGAATATAGGCAAGTTCCATGGCAGGGTCGACGCTACCCTGCCGGGCTGGACGCGCGGCAACCCGCCCGGGCTACGGCTCCATAACGAGACCGGCGGGACCGCCGGGCCCGGCGAGGCAGCCGGGACCGCCGACTGCCCACCGGCTCACGCCCTGTCGGCCCGCTGCACCAGCTGCTTCAGCTTCGCCGGGGTCATCGTCCGGTCCTGGTAGATGTTCTTCCCGTTCAGGAGCACGGTCGGGGTGCCCGAGAAGCCGCCACTCTGGAACGCCTTGTGGGCCTTGGCGACCCAGCTGTCGTGCGTGCCGTCGTCCAGGCATTTCTTGAACGTGTCGGTGTCGAGCCCGTCGACCTTGCCGGCCAGCTCGATCAGCCTGCTGTTCTTCGCGTACGCGTCGTCCGTCTCGGCGGGCTGGTTCTCGAACAGCACGTCGTGGTACGCGGGGAACTTTCCGAGGTCCTGGGCGCACGCCGCGGCGTTGGCCGCGCGCAGCGAGCCGCTGCCGCCCATGTTCCCGTCGATCAGCGTGGCGAGGTGGTACTCGACCTTCAGCTGTCCGGCTTCCGTCAGCTCGTGGATCGTCGAGCGGTAGCCGTCCTCGAAGCTCTTGCAGGCCGGGCAGCGGAAGTCCTCCCACACGGTGAGGGTCGACTTCGCGCTCTCCTTGCCGACGGGGACGGCGAGACTGTCTTCGCCGGTCGCCCCGGAAGGCGCCGTCAGCGGACCTGCCGTGTCCGTCTTCTCCTTGCCCGAGTTCGCGGCCAGCACGCCGACCACCGCGGCCAGTGCAAGGACGCCGACCACCGCACCACCCACGATCAGCACCCGGCGGCGCTTCTCCGCGGTCCTGTGCTTCTGTCGCTCTTCCGCCAGCCGCTCGCGGGCGGTGCGCTTTCCCTCACGGTTCTTCTCGCTCACATCCGGCAGAACGAACCGGGGAGGCGCAGCGCGCCTCCCCGGCCCCAGGTCCACCCGTTCGAGTGAGCGGATTGTCCGTTACGTACGAGTGGGAGCGTACGTGAGCGAACTGTTCGTCACAGCGAACCGTTGGTCACGCCGTGCCGCGCACGCCCTTCGCGAGGTCGGCGGCGAGGGCGCGTACGGCGTCCAGGCCTGCCGTCTCGTCCGGGGCGTCCAGCATCAGCTTCACGAAGGCCGAGCCGACGATGACGCCGTCGGCGAAGCCGGCCACCTCGGCGGCCTGCTCGGCGTTCGAGACGCCGAGCCCGACGCAGACCGGCAGGTCGGTGGTCGCCTTGGTGCGCCGGACCAGGTCCTGCGCCTGCGCGCCCACCGACGCGCGGGTGCCGGTGACGCCCATCAGCGAGGCCGCGTAGACGAATCCGGAGCCGACCGTGGTGATCTCGGCGAGCCGGGCGTCCTTGCTGCTGGGCGCGACGACGAAGACGGTCGCGAGGCCGTGCTTCGCCGCGTGCTCCCTCCACAGCGCCGACTCCTGGACCGGCAGGTCGGGCAGGATGCAGCCGGCCCCGCCCGCCGCCGCCAGCTCGGCGGTGAAGCGCTCGACGCCGTAGCGGTCGATCGGGTTCCAGTACGTCATCACGAGCACCGGCTTCCCGGTGGCCTCGTACGCCTCGCGGACCGTCCGCATGACGTCCGCGATCTTGACGCCGCCGCGCAGGGCGATGTCGTCGGCGGTCTGGATGACGGGTCCGTCGAGGACGGGGTCGCTGTGCGGCAGCCCGACCTCGACGACGTCCGCGCCGCCGTCGAAGACGGCCTTGACGGCCGCGATCCCGCCGTCGACGGTCGGGAAGCCGGCCGGCAGGTACGCGATCAGCGCGGACCGGCCCTCCGCCTTCGCGCCCGCGAGGGTGTCACTCAACAGCTGGATGTTGCCGCTCACTTGGCGTCCCCCTCGATCTCGGCGTTGTCGCTGTCCGCGTCCGCTTCGACAACGGCGTCGGCGCCCTTGTCGTACAGGCCGAAGTAGCGGGCGGCCGTGTCCATGTCCTTGTCGCCGCGCCCCGACAGGTTGATGATGATCAGCCCGTCCGGGCCCAGTTCCCTGCCGACCTCCAGGGCACCGGCGAGCGCGTGGGCGCTCTCGATCGCCGGGATGATGCCCTCGCTGCGGGAGAGCAGGCGCAGGGCCTGCATGGCCGCGTCGTCGGTGACGGCCCGGTACTCGCCGCGGCCGCTGTCCTTGAGGTACGCGTGCTCGGGGCCGATGCCCGGGTAGTCGAGGCCGGCCGAGATCGAGTACGGCTCGGTGATCTGGCCCTCCTCGTCCTGGAGGACGTACGACCGCGAGCCGTGCAGGATGCCGGGCTCGCCCGCGCTCAGGGTGGCCGCGTGCTCACCGGTCTCGATGCCGTGTCCGGCGGGTTCGCAGCCGATGAGGCGGACGTCCGCGTCGGGGATGAAGGCGTGGAAGAGGCCGATGGCGTTGGAGCCGCCGCCGACGCAGGCGATGGCGGCGTCCGGGAGGCGGCCGGCGCGCTCCAGGATCTGCCGTCGGGCCTCCACGCCGATGACGCGGTGGAAGTCGCGGACCATGGCGGGGAAGGGGTGCGGTCCGGCGACCGTACCGAAGAGGTAGTGGGTGTGGTCGACGTTGGCGACCCAGTCGCGGAAGGCCTCGTTGATGGCGTCCTTCAGCGTCCGGCTGCCGGACTTCACGGCGATGACCTCGGCGCCGAGCATGCGCATGCGGGCCACGTTCAGGGCCTGGCGCTGGGTGTCGATCTCGCCCATGTAGATGGTGCATTCGAGACCGAACAGCGCGCAGGCGGTGGCCGTCGCGACGCCGTGCTGACCGGCGCCGGTCTCGGCGATGACGCGGGTCTTGCCCATCCGCTTGGTGAGGAGGGCCTGGCCGAGCACGTTGTTGATCTTGTGTGAGCCGGTGTGGTTGAGGTCCTCGCGCTTGAGGAACACCCGGGCGCCACCGGCGTGTTCGGCGAAGCGCGGCACCTCCGTGAGGGAGCTGGGCCGACCGGTGTAGTGGACGAGCAGGTCGTCCAGCTCCCGGGCGAACTCGGGGTCGGACTTCGCCTTGTCGTACTCCACGGCGACCTCGTCCACGGCGGCGACCAGCGCCTCCGGGATGAACTTTCCGCCGAACGCGCCGAAGTACCCCTCGACGCTGGGAACTCGACCCTCGGGGTCGGGAATGAAGAACTCGCTGGGCATGCGGTTACCTCGCTGGGGCGACAGCCCCGGTTACAGGTCGGATGAACGGTCACGGAAGTCGCGTACACCGCGCCACGCCCCGGCGATCGGCCCCGCCCGGGCACACCATGCCCGGGGTGGGACGGACAGCTGAGGTCCGCCGGTGGCACCGTGGCTCTCCGCCGGGACGGCGAGAAGGGCGGCGGCGGGGACCGGCGGTGCCGGACTCGGCTCAGCCCACCCGCGGGGTGGGATCCTCCGAAGTCGACGCGAGCGCGTGTACGCGCCGGCGCCATCGCATCCCGTTCACCTGACCGGGCTCGTCACCGATCACGTACCGCACGCGGCGACCGTGCACGCGCCGCGCTGGCGCCCGGCAGCCGCGCGGGCGGCAGCCGCGCGCCAGCCGTGCGTACGGATCCCGGGCCTGCGAGAGGCCCGTGGCGGCCGACCGCACGCACGCCGGACCACCGTCGGGGCGCGGGCCCGGACGGGTGGCGGCGGTGTGGCGGCCGGCTGTCATCGCGGAGCGTCAGCCCCGTCCGTGCCGCAGCGCGGGGTGCGCGCCGGCGGCGACCAGGTCGGAGACGGCCGTCTTCGGGTCCCGGCCGGTGACCAGGGACTCGCCGACCAGGACGGCGTCGGCGCCGGCGTTGGCGTACGCGATGAGGTCGTGCGGCCCGCGGACGCCGGACTCGGCGATCTTCACGATGTGCGCGGGGATCTCGGGGGCGACGCGCTCGAAGGTGGTGCGGTCGACCTTGAGGTCCTTGAGGTTGCGCGCGTTGACGCCGATGACCTTCGCGCCGGCGTCCACCGCCCGCTCGACCTCGTCCTCGTCGTGCACCTCGACGATCGGCGTGAGCCCGATGGACTCGGCGCGCTCGACGAGCGATTCGAGGGCGGCCTGGTCCAGGGCCGCGACGATGAGCAGCGCGAGGTCGGCGCCGTACGCGCGGGCCTCCCACAGCTGGTACGACGTGACGATGAAGTCCTTGCGCAGCACCGGGATGTCGACCCGGGCGCGGACGGCCTCCAGGTCGGCCAGCGAACCGCCGAAGCGGCGCTGTTCGGTGAGGACGGAGATGACGGCCGCGCCGCCCGCCTCGTAGTCGGCGGCGAGCGCCGCCGGGTCCGCGATCGCGGCGAGCGCGCCCTTGGACGGGCTGGAGCGCTTGACCTCGCAGATGACCTTGACGCCGTCGCCGCGCAGGGCGGCAACACCGTCCTTGGCCGCCGGAGCCTTCGCCGCGCGCTCCTTGAGCTCGTCGAGGCTGACGCGCGCCTGCCGCTCCGCGAGGTCGGCACGGACTCCGTCGATGATCTCGTCGAGCACACTCACGCGAGCGGCCCCCTTCCCTGACGGTGAACGGTTGAAGCGGTTCTGCGGTGTGACCCCGGTCTGTCGCAGTCGGACAAAACCGGTGGTCACTGTGATGGTATCCGGAGGAAGGCTTAGGGCTCGCATCCGGTTGACGCCGGTCCCACTACCTGGACGTTCGCCGATTGATCAAGGGTGCAGCCAGCCACCGAACGGCAGGTTCCGGACAACCGTGAAGACCAGCACCAATGCGCCAAGACCCCACAGCGCGCCGGACCCGAGTTCGATGCGCAGCGGCCGTCCGCGTGCCGAACGGACCACCCAGACGGTCCACACGACGGCGAACACCAGATAGCCCATGACGGCGAGCGCGTTGGCTCCGAGCGCGGCTCCGAGGTCGCCGCGTACGAAGGCGTGGGCGCTGCGCAGGCCGCCGCAGCCGGGGCAGAACACGCCCGTGAACCGGAGCAGCGGACAGACGGGGTAGTGCCCGGGTTCGTTCGGATCGACGGCCCCGACGTACGCGAAGGCCCCGACGACGGCCGCGAGCACACCGCCGGGCACGGCGAGCCGCCGCACCACGGATCCGGGAGCGTGCGTCACCCTCTGGGTTTCGGCGTTCACCCGACGCATTCTGCCCCTCCCGGGCGAGTCGCGCACATGCGTGAGCGGGCGAGGGGCCCGGAAACGCGAAGAGGCGGGTCCCGGCGTTCGACGCCGGACCCGCCTTCCACGCTGCCGTGAGAGTCAGTGCTCCGAAGCCGCCACCTGGTGGGTGGGGTGCGTGCCCTTCGGCTGGCCGAGGCCCGCCGCGCGCATGGCCAGACCGACCACGCCACCGAGCGCCACGATGACCAGACCGGCCCAGAAGCCCAGCGGGTCGGCCAGCACCGTGAAGACACTGGAGACGCAGAAACCGATGAAGGCGATGATGACACCGGTCCAGGCGGCCGGGGTGTGACCGTGGCTGCTGCCCGCCATGACTTGCTCCTCGTTGCTGTGTACGTGTACGAGCCGAACGCTCGCAAGCCATTGTCCCGCACGCAAGGGCACACGTGAGAGCGGGGGTAGCCCCGTCAGGGGCGCGGGGAACTGCGCGCTCAACCCCCACAGACCCGCAGTCATCAAATCCGCCCCGAAGTCACAGAACCGCGCAACCCGCGGAGCGCTACGCGCTGGTTGGGTCCTCGCCCCGGTCCAAGGCCTTCCAGATCTCCTCGGGGCGGTCCGGGTCCGGCGCGGTCCTGGCCTTGCGCGGCCGGGGAGTGCCGTCGCGCTCGTAGCGGCCCGACATGGCCGGCCAGAGCCGCCCGTAGCGCAGGGCGAGGAGGCCGGCGAGGAGGAGGAGCACGCCGCCCGCGGCCGCGACGTACGGCCAGGCGGTGTGGGTCATGGTGTCGACCGTCGCCGCGGTGTCGCCGGTGGCCCGCGCGGCCTTCTCGTCGAGCGCGGAGCTGTCGGAGACGCCGAGGAGCGCGGAGGCCACGGTGCCCGCGCCGGAGAGCGCGAGGAGCCCGGCGACCAGGAAGCGGCCGGCCCGGCGGACGGCGAAGACGGCGACGAGGGCGGCCAGGCCCACTATCGCGAGGGACGCGGGCACACCCGTGACGTCGTTGCCCTTGGCGCTCAGCGGGAAGTCGCCGCCGGACACCGTCGCGGTGCCCGCCGACCAGCCCTGCCGGGAGGCGAGCAGCGCGACGGCCGCGCCGAGCGCGCCGAACATCAGGGCGAGGGCGAGGCTTCGGCGGCCGGACCGGTCGGGTCCGGCGGCTTCGGATCGGGGGTGCGGTACGGCAGTCACGTACCCCACTATCGCCTGAACTCCGGGCGAACCGTCACCCGGGGTGGCGTGAGAAGCGCCCTATTGTCCGAGCCTGTTCGCCGTGTGGACGGCGCGTAGGACCGCCGCGGCCTTGTTGCGGCACTCGTTGTCCTCGGCCACCGGATCCGAGTCCGCGACGACTCCGGCGCCGGCCTGTACGTATGCCGTGCCGTCCCGCAGCAGGGCCGTACGGATGGCGATGGCAGTGTCGGAGTCGCCCGCGAAGTCGAGGTAGCCGACGCAGCCGCCGTACAACCCGCGTCGCGAGGGCTCCAGTTCGTCGATGATCTGCATCGCGCGGGGCTTGGGGGCGCCGGAGAGGGTGCCCGCGGGGAAGCAGGCGGTCAGGACGTCGAAGGCGGTACGGCCCTGCGCGACCTTGCCCGTCACCGTCGACACGATGTGCATGACGTGCGAGTAGCGCTCGATGGACATGAAGTCGACGACCTCGACCGAACCCGGTTCACAGACCCGGCCGAGGTCGTTGCGTCCCAGGTCGACGAGCATCAGGTGCTCGGCGCGCTCCTTGGGGTCGCCCATCAGCTCGTCGGCGAGGGCCTGGTCCTCCTGGAGCGTGCCGCCGCGCGGCCGGGTGCCCGCGATGGGGTGCACCATCGCCTGTCCGTCCTCGACCTTGACGAGGGCCTCCGGGGAGGAGCCCACGACATCGAACCCGTCGAAGCGGAAGAGGTACATGTACGGGGAGGGATTGGTCGCCCGCAGGACCCGGTACACGTCCAACGCGCTTGCCGTGCACGGGGTTTCGAAGCGCTGGGACGGGACGACCTGGAAGGCCTCGCCCGCCCTGATGCGCTCCTTGATGTCCTCGACGGCCTCCTGGTAGTCGGGGCCGCCCCACAGCGCGGTGTACTCGGGGAGCTCGGACGGCGGCAGCGCGGCCGGCGGCTGCGAGACGGCCCGCGACAGGTCCGCCTCCATGGCGTCGAGGCGGGCGACCGCGTCGGCGTAGGCCTCGTCGACACCCGTGTCGAGGTCGTTGTGGTTGATCGCGTTGGCGATCAGCAGGACCGAGCCGTCCCAGTGGTCCATGACCGCCAGGTCGCTGGTCAGCAGCATGGTCAGCTCGGGCAGCTTGAGGTCGTCGCGCTCGCCGGGGCCGATCTTCTCCAGGCGGCGCACGATGTCGTAGCCGAGGTAGCCGACCATGCCGCCGGTGAACGGGGGCAGCCCCTGGTCGTGGGCGAGGTCGTGGGGGGTGTGCAGGGTGTCGATGGTGGCGCGCAGGGCGGCCAGCGGGTCGCCTTCGGCCGGGACGCCGACCGGCGGGGTGCCCAGCCAGTGGGCCTGGCCGTCGACCTCGGTGAGGGTGGCGGCCGAGCGGACGCCCACGAACGAGTAGCGGGACCACGAGACGGACGTACGGCCGTTCTCCGCGGACTCCAGCAGGAAGGTGCCGGGCCGTTCGGCGGCGAGCTTGCGGTAGAGCGCGACGGGGGTGTCGCCGTCCGCGAGGAGCTTTCGGCTGACGGGGATGACACGCCGGTCGGTGGCCAGCTTGCGGAAGGTCTCGAGATCCATGGCGGCTGACCCTACTGTCCGGCCGGAGGTGCGTCGGACGCGGCGTCGGACACGGCGTCCGTCAGCGGGCCGTCGGCCATCAGGACATCCGCGTCGAAGCAGGTGCGGGCGCCCGTGTGGCAGGCGGCGCCGACCTGGTCGACCTTGACGAGCACGGTGTCGGCGTCGCAGTCGAGGGCCACCGACCTCACGTGCTGGAAGTGGCCCGAGGTGTCGCCCTTCACCCAGTACTCCTGGCGGCTGCGCGACCAGTACGTGCACCGGCCGGTCGTCAGCGTGCGGTGCAGCGCCTCGTCATCCATCCAGCCGAGCATCAGCACCTCACCGGTGTCGTACTGCTGGGCGATGGCGGGGACGAGCCCGTCGGCGCTGCGCTTGAGGCGCGCGGCGATCTCGGGATCAAGGCTGCTGGGCCTGTTGGGAGAGGGCGTGCTGGTCATGCCGACCATTGTGCCGCGCCGGTCGGACGGGGCCGGGTGTCGTCCATTGGGCGGACCGGAAAGGGCGCAGAGCCGGGACAGGGCCGGGCGTCCACTGTGCGGACCGCCGGGCCGGTCGTAGGCTGGCTGTCATGTCGACCCATGCCAAGCGTGAACGACTTCTCCTCGCCGATTTGTTGGAGACCGAGGGCCCCGACGCCCCCACCCTCTGCGAGGACTGGAAAACCCGTGACCTCGCCGCGCACGTGGTGGTGCGCGAGCGTCGCCCCGATGCCGCCGGCGGCATCCTCATCAAACAGCTCGGCTCCCGCCTGGAACGGGTGATGACCGAGTTCACGGAGAAGCCGTACGAAGAGCTGATCCAGCTGATCCGTACGGGACCGCCGCGCTTCTCCCCCTTCTCGCTGAAGCAGATCGACGAGGCGTCCAACACGATCGAGTACTACGTCCACACCGAGGACGTACGCCGTGCGCAGCCCGACTGGACGCCCCGCGATCTTGACCCGGTCTTCCAGGACGCCCTGTGGTCCCGCCTGGAGCGCACGGCCCGCCTGATGGGCCGCGGCACCCCGACCGGCCTGGTCCTGCGCCGTCCGAACGGCCAGACGGCGGTCGCCCACCGCGGCACACCGGTCGTGACGGTGACCGGCGAGCCCTCGGAGCTGCTCCTGTTCGTGTACGGCCGGCAGAACGCCGCCGACGTGGAACTGGACGGCGACAAGGACGCGATCGCGAAGCTGCACGAGACGAAGCAACTGGGGATCTGAGCCTCGGCAGGCGAGCCGAGCCCTACTTCGACTTCGACTTCGGCTGCTGCTGCTCCTGCTTCTTCTTCACCTTCGGCAGTTCCGCACGGCGCAGGTCGCGGAAGGACAGGACGCAGACTCCGGCGAGCCCGCAGACCGCGGCGCTGACGACGAAGACGGGTCCGGTGCCCCACAGGCCGATGGCCGCGGCGGACAGCGGCATGCCGAGCGGGGCGAGGCCGAGGCTGACGATGCCGGAGACCGAGCTGACCCGGCCGAGATAGGCCGGGTCGGACCGGGTCTGCACCAGCGCCCCGCACAGGGCGCCGCTGAGCCCCGCGAGCAGTCCGACGAGCACGGCCACCCCGGCGGCCGCGAGGACGCTCGGCACGTACGCGAGCGCCCCGATGGCCACCGAGCCCGCCAGGATGGCCACGGCGGCGACCCGTCCCGCGTGCGGCACCCGCCCCCGTACGGCCAGCAGCAGCGAGGCGGCCCCGGCGCCGGTGCCGAACCCGGCGAGCACCCAGCCCATCCCGGCGGCCCCCCAGCCGCGCTCGTCGGCCAGCAGGGTCAGGCCCACGTTGAGGGGACCGACGAAGCCCAGGTCACCGAGGGCGATGGCGAGCATCAGCGGGGCCAGGACGCGGTCGTGGCGGATGTAGCGGAGCCCGTCGCGCAGATCCTGCCAACCGGTCCCGGGCCTGGCCCCTTTCCGCGCGTCGTCCACGTCGTCCGCGGCGGACACGTCGTCAGCGTCGTCCGGGGGCAGTTCCCGCACCCGTACGGAGATCAGCAGCGGCACCGACACGGCGATCAGCAGCCCGGCGAGCCCGAACGCGGTGGCCGCGCCGCCGAGTGCCACTCCGAGGCCGCCGAGCGGAGCGCCGACGACACCGGCGAACCGGATCGCGAGGCCCCGCATGCCCTGGACGCGGGCGAGCTGGTCGCTGTCGGTGATCCGGGCCGGCAGGGCGCCCACCGCGGGCATGAAGACGGCGTCGACGGTGCCGAAGACCACGGCGAGCAGCGCCAGCGGCCACAGCCCGGGGTCGGTCACGAACACCAGCCCGGCCACCGCCAGGACGGCCGCACAGCGCACGGCGTCACTGCCGATGACGACTCTGCGCGGCCCGAACCGGTCGGCGACCACTCCCCCGCCCAGCATCAGCAGGGCCCGCGGTACGGCGCTCACCGCCATCACCACTCCGGCCTGCGTGGGCGTCCCGGCCTGGACGGCGGCCCAGGACAGGGCGATGTAGTAGACGCTGTCGCCGACCATCGAGGCGGTGTAGGCGCCGAGCCAGCGAAGGACGTTGGGGTCCCGGTGGGCGGGTCTGGCGGAGGCGGCGAGGGTGACGGGGGCCGGGGGTATACCGGTGTCGGTCGTGGGCACGGACCGGTTCCTCTCAGACGCCGGATCAGGGACGGATTCAGGAACAGAACCAGGAACAGAACCAGGGGCGGAACCAGGGGCGAAATCCAGGACGGAATCAGGGACGGAACGGGAAGCCGTACACGTGCAGCGCGACGTTCTCGCGCCCTTCGGTGTCGCCCGACTCCTCGGCCGCGCGCCCCTTCTCGTCGTACTTCCTGGCCAGCGCGAGCAACTCCTCGCCGAGCTCCGCCAGTTCGGCCGCCGTCAGTCGCAGTAGCGACTCGTTGTCAGGGGCGGCCGAGTTCCACTCAGGGCCCCAGGTGGGGCGCTCGTCGAGGTAGCGCCGGTACATGTCGGCGCGCTGATCGTGGAAGAGCCGGGTGGCCGCCAGGTGTGCGGCGGCCCTCTCGGGTGCGTCCCGGAAGTCCCTGTCGCGGATGCTCACCCCCTCCGAGGCGGGCTGCCACCAGCGCTCCCGGCCGTCCCCGCTCTGCGCCTCGGCCTCCTCGATCAGCCCGTGGTCGGCGAGCTTGCGCAGGTGGTAGCTGACCAGCGAGGGCGCCTCGTCAACCTGCTCGGCGAGCTGCGACGCGGTCGCGGTCCGGGATACGCACAGGCCGCGGTACAGCTTCATCCGCAGGGGGTGGGCGAGCGCTTTGAGCGTGCCCATGTCGGTGATAGGGCGGTTCTCCTTGGCCGTCACCCCTCCACGGTAGATACGAAAGAAAAGTTGCGCAACAAAAATTGCGCAACTTCTCTTTCGCAGGTAGACCACGCCGCGAAGGCGCCCCGTAGGGGCGCGAGGCTGTGACATTGTGCGGCTCCGCCGCGATGGGGGTCCCCCCGGTCGAGCGAAGCCGAGAGTGGGGGAGCGACCAGCCCCCGCCGGCCCGCAGCCGACGAACCGCCGGCCACCCCCCAAGGGGCGCGGGGAACTGCGCGCCCAGCCCCCACCAACCCGCAGCCAAACACCCACCCATAGCCCAGCCCACTCACCCACCCAGCCAAACCCAGCGGAGCGCTACCGCACGGGATGCCCCGCCCTCCGCAGCGTCTCCTTCACCTGCCCGATCCGCAGGTCACCGAAGTGAAAGACCGACGCGGCCAGCACGGCATCCGCCCCCACGGCGATCGCCGGCGGAAAGTCGGCGAGCCTCCCTGCTCCCCCGCTGGCGATGAGCGGCACGGTCACATGCTTGCGAACCGCCTCGATCATCTCGATGTCGTAGCCGTCCTTCGTCCCGTCCGCGTCCATCGAGTTGAGCAGGATCTCGCCCGCGCCCAGCTCGGCGGCCCGGTGGGCCCACTCGACGGCGTCGATGCCGGTGCCCTGGCGGCCGCCGTGGGTGGTGACCTCGAAGGAGCCGCTCTCGGTACGCCGGGCGTCGACCGACAGGACCAGCACCTGCCGCCCGAACCGCTCCGCGATCTCGCGGATCAGCTCGGGCCGGGCGATGGCCGCCGTGTTCACACCGACCTTGTCCGCGCCCGCCCGCAGCAGCTTGTCGACGTCCTCGGCCGTACGGACCCCGCCGCCGACCGTCAGCGGGATGAAGACCTGCTCGGCGGTCCGGCGTACCACGTCGTACGTGGTCTCGCGGTTACCGGAGGACGCGGTGATGTCCAGGAACGTCAGCTCATCGGCGCCCTCGGCGTCGTACACCTTGGCCATCTCGACGGGATCGCCCGCGTCGCGCAGGTTCTGGAAGTTGACGCCCTTGACGACCCGGCCGTTGTCGACGTCCAGGCAGGGGATGACTCGGACCGCCAGGGTCATGAATCCACGGCTCCTCTGGATGGTTCTAGTCTCTGAATGCTTCTATTTCCACTTCGACCAGGATGCGCGGATCGACGAAGCCGTCCACGATCAGCAGGGTCGAGACCGGGCGCACGGAGTCGAAGAACTCCTTGTGCGCCCGGGCCACCTCGTCCACGTCCCGCGCGTGGGTGAGGTAGATCCGCGTACGGACCACGGACCCGGCGCCGAGCCCGAACTCGCCGATCGCGTCCAGAGCGTTGGTGATCGCCGTCCTGGCCTGCTCGTACGGGTCGCCCTCCCCGTAGAGCACATCGCCCTTGAAGGACGTCGTGCCCGCCACCAGGACGCGGTCGCCCGCCGCGACGGCGCGTGCGAAACCGAAGGACTCCTCCCAGGGGCTGCCACTCTGCACCCGCTGCACGGCACCGGCATCGGCATCGGCATCGGTCATGACTCGCTGTCCGTCCTCAAGATGTGGCCTCCAGGGCCTCTTCCAGCGTGAACGCCTTCGCGTACAGGGCCTTCCCGACGATGGAACCCTCGACACCGAGGGGAACCAGCTCGGCGATGGCCCGCAGGTCGTCCAGGGACGACACGCCACCGGAGGCGACGACCGGGCGGTCGGTCGCCGCGCACACGTTCCTCAGCAGCTCCAGGTTGGGCCCCTGGAGCGTGCCGTCCTTCGCGATGTCGGTGACCACATACCGCGCGCAGCCCTCGGAGTTGAGCCGCGCCAGCGTCTCGTAGAGGTCGCCGCCGTCACGGGTCCAGCCGCGCCCGCGCAGGGTCGTACCGCGTACGTCGAGACCGACCGCGATCTTGTCGCCGTGCTCGGCGATGACCTTGGCGACCCACTCCGGGGTCTCCAGCGCGGCCGTACCGAGATTCACCCGGGTGCAGCCGGTGGCGAGGGCGGCGGCCAGCGTGTCGTCGTCGCGGATGCCGCCGGACAGCTCGACCTTGATGTCCATCGCGCCGGTGACCTCGGCGATCAGCTTGCGGTTGTCGCCCGTACCGAACGCGGCGTCCAGGTCGACGAGGTGCAGCCACTCGGCGCCCGACCGCTGCCAGGAGAGGGCCGCCTCCAGGGGAGAGCCGTACGAGGTCTCCGAACCGGACTCGCCGTGTACGAGCCGGACCGCCTGGCCGTCACGGACGTCCACGGCGGGGAGGAGTTCGAGCTTCGCGGAAGACTTCGGGGGCATCAGAGGGTTCCGATCCAGTTGTTCAGCAGCTGCGCTCCGGCGTCGCCGGACTTCTCGGGGTGGAACTGGGTGGCCCACAGGGCGCCGTTCTCGACGGCCGCCACGAAGGGCTTGCCGTGCGTGGACCAGGTCACCAGGGGGGGCCGCATCGCCGGGTTCGCGGTCTCCAGGGACCAGTCGCGGACGGCGTAGGAGTGCACGAAGTAGAAGCGGGCGTCCGTGTCGAGCCCCGCGAAGAGCTGGGACCCGGCCGGCGCGTCGACGGTGTTCCAGCCCATGTGCGGGACGATGTCGGCCTGGAGCGGCTCGACCGAACCGGGCCACTCGTCGAGGCCCTCGGTCTCCACGCCGTGCTCGATGCCGCGCGCGAACAGGATCTGCATGCCGACGCAGATCCCCATCACGGGGCGGCCGCCGGACAGCCGCCGGTCGACGATCCAGTCGCCGCGCGCCTCCTTCAGCCCCTTCATGCAGGCGGCGAAGGCGCCGACGCCCGGCACCAGCAGCCCGTCCGCGTTCATGGCCTTGTCGTAGTCGCGCGTGATCTCGACGTCGGCGCCCGCGCGCGCGAGAGCGCGTTCGGCGGACCGCACGTTGCCGAAGCCGTAGTCAAAGACGACCACTCGCTTCGAAGAAGTACGTGCAGAGGTACTCAATTCCACACCTCCAGCCGGAGGACACCTGCCACGAGACACATCCCCGCGCCGATGGAGAGCAGCACGATGAGGTTCTTCGGCATCTTCTGCTTGACGAAGGAGTAGACGCCGCCGAGCAGGAAGAGCCCGACGACGATCAGGGTGGTGGAGAGGCCGCTCATGGCTTTACAGGGCACCCTTCGTGGAGGGAAGGATGCCCGCCGCGCGCGGGTCGCGCTCGGAGGCGTACCGCAGCGCCCGGGCGAGCGCCTTGAACTGGCACTCCACGATGTGGTGCGCGTTGCGCCCGTACGGCACGTGCACGTGCAGGGCGATCTGCGCCTGGGCGACGAAGGACTCCAGGATGTGCCGGGTCATCGTCGTGTCGTACTCGCCGATCATCGGCGCCATCTTCTCGGGCTCGGTGTGCACGAGGTACGGGCGGCCGGACAGGTCGACGGTCACCTGCGCGAGGGACTCGTCCAGCGGGACCGTGCAGTTGCCGAAGCGGTAGATCCCGACCTTGTCGCCGAGCGCCTGCTTGAAGGCGGCGCCGAGCGCGAGGGCGCTGTCCTCGATGGTGTGGTGCGAGTCGATGTGCAGATCGCCCTCGGTCTTCACCGTCAGGTCGAACAGGCCGTGGCGGCCGAGCTGGTCGAGCATGTGGTCGTAGAAGCCGACCCCGGTGGAGATCTCCGTCTTGCCGGTGCCGTCGAGATCGATCTCGACGAGAACGGACGTCTCCTTGGTCGTCCGCTCCACCCTTCCTACGCGGCTCATGCGCTCTGCTCCTTCTTCAGTTCACGTACCGCGTCGAGGAACGCGTCGTTTTCGTCCGGGGTTCCGGCGGAGACCCGCAGCCACCCCGGTACGCCGTTGTCCCGGACCAGGACGCCCCGGTCGAGGATCTTCTGCCAGGCCTCGTGGGAGCCGCAGCTGCCGTCGAACCGCCCGAACTGTACGAAGTTCGCGTCCGACTCGGTCACCTCGTAGCCGATGGCTCGCAGCTCAACGACGAGCCGGTCGCGCTCGGCCTTCAGCTGCTCGACGTACCCCAGCAGGGTGTCGGTGTGCTCCAGGGCGGCCAGCGCGGTCGCCTGCGTGACGGACGACAGGTGGTACGGCAGCCGTACGAGCTGGACGGCGTCCACGACCGCCGGGTGGGCGGCGAGGTAGCCGAGGCGGAGCCCGGCCGCGCCGAACGCCTTCGACATCGTGCGCGAGACTACGAGATTCGGCCGGCCTTCGAGCAGCGGCAGTAGCGAGTCGCCGTGGCTGAACTCGATGTACGCCTCGTCCACGACCACCATGGACGGCTTCGCCGCCTGCGCGGCCTCGTGGAGCGCGAGGACGGTTTCGGCCGGGACCGCGTTGCCCGTGGGGTTGTTGGGGGTCGTGATGAAGACGACGTCGGGCCGGTGCTCGGCGATCGCCGTCTCGGCGGCGGCGAGGTCGATCGTGAAGTCCTCGTTGCGGGGCCCGGAGATCCATCCCGTCCCGGTGCCGCGCGCGATCAGGCCGTGCATCGAGTACGAGGGTTCGAAGCCGATCGCCGTGCGGCCGGGCCCGCCGAAGGTCTGCAGCAGCTGCTGGATGACCTCGTTCGAACCGTTGGCCGCCCAGACGTTCTCGACTCCGACCGCGTACTTGCCGGTCTTCGTCAGGTACCTGGCCAGCTCGGTGCGCAGCTCCACCGCGTCCCGGTCGGGGTAGCGGTTGAGGTTCCGGGCGGCCTCGCGCACCCGCTCGGCGATCCGCTCGACGAGCGGCTCGGGCAGCGGGTACGGGTTCTCGTTGGTGTTCAGGCGTACGGGGACGTCGAGTTGGGGCGCGCCGTACGGGGACTTGCCGCGCAGCTCGTCCCGTACGGGGAGATCGTCGATACCGGTCACTTGCTCTCAGGCACCTTCCACCCGAACCGGGCCTTGATAGCAGCGCCGTGCGCGGGCAGGTCTTCCGCCTCCGCCAGCGTCACCACGTGGCGCGCCACCTCCGCCAGCGCGTCCCGCGAGTAGTCCACGATGTGGATCCCGCGCAGGAAGGACTGGACACTCAGGCCCGAGGAGTGGCAGGCGCAGCCGCCGGTCGGCAGGACGTGGTTGGACCCGGCCGCGTAGTCGCCGAGCGACACGGGCGCCCAGGGGCCGACGAAGATCGCGCCGGCGTTCCGTACCCGGTCCGCCACGGCCGTCGCGTCGGCCGTCTGGATCTCCAGGTGCTCGGCGCCGTACGCGTTGACGACCCGCAGGCCCTCGTCGAGGCCGTCGACGAGCACGATCGCGGACTGCCTGCCTTCGAGGGCCGGGACGATCCGGTCCTCGATGTGCTTGGTGGCCGCGATCTGCGGCTCCAGCTCCTTGGCCACCGCGTCGGCCAGCGCGACCGAGTCGGTGACGAGGACGGCGGCGGCGAGCGGGTCGTGCTCGGCCTGGCTGATCAGGTCGGCGGCGACGTGCGCCGGGTCGGCGGTGTCGTCGGCGAGGACGGCGATCTCGGTCGGACCGGCCTCGGTGTCGATGCCGATCTTGCCCGCGAAGTAGCGCTTGGCTGCGGCGACCCAGATGTTGCCGGGGCCCATGACCATGTTGGTGGGGGCGCAGGACTCGGTGCCGTACGCGAACATCGCGACGGCGGTCGCGCCACCGGCCGCGTACACCTCGTCGACGCCCAGCAGCGCGCAGGCGGCCAGGATCGTCGGGTGCGGCAGACCCCCGAAGTCCGACTGGGCCGGAGAGGCGAGCGCGATCGACTCGACGCCCGCCTCCTGGGCCGGGACCACGTTCATGACCACGGTCGACGGATAGACGGACCGGCCGCCGGGCGCGTACAGCCCGACCCGGTCGACCGGCACCCACTTCTCGGTGACCGAGCCGCCGGGCACGACCTGGGTGGTGTGCGTGGTGCGGCGCTGCTCGCGGTGGACGGTGCGAGCGCGGCGGATCGACTCCTCCAGGGCCGCGCGGACGGCCGGGTCGAGCCGCACCAGCGCGTCGGCGAGCGCCTGCGCCGGCACCCGTACGGACTCCAGGCGGACGCCGTCGAACTTCTCCGCGTAGTCGATCAGCGCCGCGTCACCCCGATGATGCACGGCCTCGCAGATCGGACGCACCTTCTCCAGGGCGGCCGATACGTCGAAGTCGGCTCGGGGCAGCAGGTCGCGCAGGGCCGAGCCCTCGGGGAGGGCGTCGCCGCGCAGATCGATACGAGAGATCACATGGGCAATTCTCTCAGACGGGGATCGGGCGTCGGGCGGCTGTATCAATCGCTGATACAGGCCGCGCGTCCACGCCCCGCGCGTGGCCCGATTTCGCGGGCGTCACGTGTTCCGGAAGATCGCCTTCACGGTTAGCGTTCGGGGCGTCACCCAGCGGGCATCACATGAACAGTTGTACGAAACCCGCCAGTAACACTGGCTACCAGGGGAGAGAGGGAAAGAGACGTGACCCAGGGGGCCGGCAGCCGCGCCGGAGACCTGCCCGACGACCTGACCGACGCCGAGAGGGGCATGTGGCAGGCGTTCCGCGACGGCAGCGTGTACGACCTGCGCGCCGGGGACTCGACCGTGGACGATCCGCACGGCGGCCATCCATGGGGCCCCGAGCGCAGTGTGCGGGCCCGGATCGTCGCCTGGCTGCTGCTGGACGGACCGCCCGCGCTCGACGGCCGCGTCTCGTCGCTCAAGCTGACCGGCGTCCAGATCATCGACGAGTTCGATCTGGCGGGCGGCACGGTGGTGCCGTACGTCGAGATGAAGGGCTGCCGGTTCGAGAAGGAGGTCCTGCTGCCGGAGGCCCGGTTCACGACCGTACGTCTGGTGGACTGCTCGGTGCCGCGCCTGGAGGCCGCCCGGCTGCACACCGAGGGCGATCTGCATCTGCCGCGCTGCCGCTTCCACAACGGCGTACGCCTCACCGACGCGCACATCGGCACGGATCTGCTGCTCAACCAGGCCATCGTCTACCGGGACCGACGCGGCCGCTCCATCACCGGCGACGGGATGACCGTCGGCCAGGACCTCCAGGCCGAGATGCTGGAGTCGCACGGCGAGCTGAGCCTGCGCGGCGCCACGGTCGGCGTCTCGCTCAGCCTGCGCGGCAGCCGGCTGGCCAATCAGTACGGGCGCATCGCGCTGAACGCCCCGCAGCTGACCGTCGGGCGCACGCTGTACATGACCCCGGCGGGCGTCAGCAATCCCCTGCAGACCAGTGGCCGGACCCCGGCCCGCGGCACGCGCGTGCAGCGGTTCGAGTGCGACGGCGGGATCCGGCTGGACGACGGCCGGTTCGGGGACGCGGTGGACCTCCAGCAGGCACGCCTCACCCTGAAGGACGACCAGGAGATCTCGCTGCGCCGCGTCCAGGTGCCCGAGCTGCGCTTCCTCGGCGAGCGGCCGCAGCGCGGCCGGGTCGTGCTGTCCGGGGCGCGGGTGGTCAACCTGATCGACCAGGCGAGCAGCTGGCCGGGCGCCGGACAGCTGCGGATGGACGGCTTCCAGTACGAGAGCCTGGTGCCGCGCGGCCCGTTCCCGCTGGCCCGGCGCCTGGGATGGGTGGCCGCGGCGACTCCGGAGTACAACCCGGAGCCGTACGAGCGCCTGGCCACCGTGCTCCGCAACGGCGGCGAGGAGGAGGACGCCCGCGAGGTGCTGCTCGCCAAGCAGCGGCACCGGCGCGAGAACCTGCCGATCGCGGCCAAACTCTGGGGGTACGCGCAGGACTGGACGGTCGCCTACGGGTACCGGCCGGGGCGGGCGGCCGTGTGGATGGCGGTGCTGTGGGCGGCGACCTCGATCGCCTTCGCACGGGCCGACCATCCGCCGATCAAGGGCGGCGAGCATCCCCCGTGGAACGCGTCGCTGTTCGCCCTGGACCTGCTGCTGCCGGTCATCGATCTCGGCCAGGTCGGTTACTGGCAGCTGCGCGGCGGCTGGCAGTGGCTGGGCGCGGTGGTGATCCTGCTGGGCTGGGTGCTGGCCACGACGGTGGCGGCGGGCGCGACCCGGCTGCTGCGCCGGGGCTGAGACCGGCGGACGTGCCGACGGGGGCGAGGGCGAGGGCGAGGTAACGGCCGGTGCTCCACAGCCGTCCAACAGACGAGCAACAGTCACCTTTTACCCGGCCTTGACCATTCCGCACACAACCAAAACACGGTTACAAAAGCGTCACCGCGCTCCCTCTGGCACGCGTCCGACCTGCGGTTTTCAATGGGCAACACCATGGCACTGCTGCGCGCGTTCCTCCGTACGGCCCGGATGGCACGGAACACTTCACGCCTCGCCGCCGGTCTGCCCGCCGACGACGAGGTGCTGCTCGACGCCCCGGACGAGCGACTCGGACCGGTACTGGTCGCCGCGGGCCGGGGCGACTACGGACCCGCGGCCAAACTGCTCGCCACCACCCGGGAGGCCGCCGAGTGGGAGAACCGGGACCGGTACACGACGCGCCTCGCCGCCTTCGCGCGCTCCCGGACCGAGTGGTTCGACGACTGGCGGTCGGCGGCCCCGCACGACCCGGACGCCCTGCTGGTCAAGGCCGAGCTGGCGGTGTGCCGGGGCTGGGAGTCGCCGGCCCGCGCCGAACTGCTGCGCCAGGTCGGACCGCTGATCTCCGCCGCCGCCGAGGCCGACCCCCGCGACCCGGTGCCCTGGCGGATCGCCCTGGACCACGCCCGGGGCACGAGCGCGCCGCACGCCGAGTTCGAGCAGCTGTGGGCCGAGGCCGTCCGCCGCTCCCCGCACCACTACGGCTGCCATGCGGCCGCCCTGAAGTACCTGTCCGCCGCCTGGTACGGCTCGCACCGCGAGTGCTTCGACTTCGCCGAGCGGGCCGCGCGGGACGCACTGCCCGGCTCCCTGGTCCAGGCGCTGCCGGTACGCGCGGCCTTCGCCTACCTGACCGAGGGCGGCGGAACCGCCGTGCCGCACTGGGAGTCCCGGCCCGCTCCGGCGGAGTCGAGCGCCCGGGGCAGGCTCGACGCGGCGGCCGACCTCGCGATCGCCGTGTCCGAGCACTACGAGCCCGCCGACCCGTGGCCCGCCGAGGTCCGCAACCTGCTCACCTACGTGCTGATCCGCCTCGAACGCTGGCAGGACGCGCTGGAGCAGCTGCGCCGGATCGGGCCGTACGCCACCTCGTTCCCCTGGGACCGCGTCTCGGACGACCCGCTCGGCCAGTTCCTCGAACTGCGCGACGGCATAAGGCTGGAGGTGGCCTCGCACCTGCCTCTGAAACTACGGAACGAGGATCTTCCGTATCCACGGAGTGAGCACGGCGGACGTGCTTCTACCGGCGACCATTAGGCTTTCCCGTCGTGACCACCGTCCGGCTTCCCCTCTTCCCCCTGAACTCGGTGTTGTTCCCCGGGCTCGTGCTGCCCCTGAACATTTTCGAGGAGCGATATCGCGCCATGATGCGCGATCTGCTGAAGACCCCCGAGGACGAACCGCGCCGGTTCGCCGTCGTCGCCATCCGCGACGGCCACGAGGTGGCGCCCACCGCGCCCGGCATGCCGGACCAGACCGCCGTACCCCGGCGCGGGCCCGCGGCCGGCTTCGGCGATGACCCGGCGAAGGCCTTCCACGAGGTGGGGTGCATCGCGGACGCCGCGACCATCCGGGAACGGGCCGACGGCAGCTTCGAGGTACTCGCCACCGGGACGACCCGGGTGCGGCTGCTCTCGGTGGAGTCCTCCGGGGCCTATCTGACGGCCGAGCTGGAGGAGCTGGAGGAGGAGCCCGGCGAGGAGGCGGGGGCGCTGGCCGAGGGGGTGCTGCGGGCCTTCCGGCAGTACCAGAAGCGGCTGGCGGGAGCGCGGGAGCGGTCCCTGTCGACCGGGTCCGAGCTGCCGGACGAGCCGGCCGTCGTCTCGTACCTGGTCGCGGCCGCGGCGATGCTCGACGTCCCGGCGAAGCAGCGTCTGCTGGAGGCCGCGGACACGGCGTCCCGGCTCCGGGAGGAGCTGACACTGCTGCGGGCGGAGACCGCGATCATCCGCAATCTGCCGTCGCTGCCCGCGTCGGAACTGACGCGGACGCCGACGAATCTCAACTGACGCGAGCATCGACCGACGTCTCAACTGATGTCTCAACTGACGTAAGGCACAGGTGTCTTGGCGAAGAAGTCGAAGAAACAGCAGCAGGCGGGTGGTACGCCCGCGACCGTGGCGCTCAGCGCGGCGGGGGTCGAGTTCACGGTGCACGCCTACGAGCACGATCCGTCGCATCCCTCGTACGGCGAGGAGGCGGCCGAGGCGATGGGCGTCTCCCCCGACCGGGTCTTCAAGACCCTCGTGGCGGACGTCGACGGTGAGCTCACGGTGGCCATCGTGCCGGTGGCGGGCTCGCTCGATCTGAAGGCGCTGGCCGCGGCGGTGGGCGGCAAGCGGGCCGCGATGGCCGATCCGGCGGCGGCGGAGCGTTCCACCGGGTATGTGCGCGGGGGTATCTCGCCGCTCGGGCAGCGGAAGAAGCTGCGTACGGTGCTGGACGCGTCGGCGCACGCGCATGCCACGATCTGCGTCTCGGCGGGGCGGCGGGGGCTTGAGGTGGAGCTTGCGCCCGGTGAGCTGGCCGAGCTCACGGGGGCGGTGTCGGCGCCCGTTGGCCGTGCGTGACCTCTCGACGGATGCGGGGTTCTCGGTTAAACACCGAGGGCATGTCCAAGAAGACGCGTAAGCGGAAGTGGCGGGTCAAGAAGGGGCGTTCCAACCACGGGCATCGCCCGGCGTAACGCTCCGCGGGTTGGCGGTTTTTGTCTGCGGGCCGTGGGGGCTGGTCGCGCAGTTCCCCGCGCCCCTTTGGGGCGCCACCGTGCGGGGAGTCGTCAGGCCTGCGGAGGCTGCGGGTACTGGTGGGGCTGGTCGTACGGGTTCGGGTCTCGGGGGCCGAACAGGGCCGTCAGCTGGAGGTGGACCAGGAGGGCCGCGACGGACCAGGCCAGTAGGGCGCCCTTGGCGTTGAGTTCCAGGGGGGCGTCGAAGGTGACGCCCTTGCCGGCCTCCTTGGCGTGGGCGGCCACGTCCTGGGTGGGGCCGAGCCAGATGCCGAGCCGCCAGGCGAGCAGGGAACCGAGGACGCCGCCCAGGGTGAGCGCGATGACGAGCGGGATACCGCCGCGGCGCCGTACGAGGAACACGACCAGCGCGCTGACCAGACCGCAGCCGAGCGCGAGCAGAGTGAACGTTCCGTCCACACCGACGGCCTGCTCCCCCTCGGTGTCCTTGAGGTAGACCGCCTCCGCGTCGGAGATCAGCGGCACGTGCGGCGCCAGCCACCACCACAGCACCCCGAGCAGCACTCCGCCGAGCGCCATCGCGACCGTGATGACGGCGGCCTCCCGCACTTCGGTCTTCATGCCTGGGCCGTCCTCCTGGTAACCGGCGGGGCCGACCGCACCATCGGCGGGCGGCGCCTGCCAGGTGTGGTGCGGAGGCTGGTGGTTCGGCGGCGGAGGCGGAGTCAGCGGTGCGGTCACACTGACATCGTGCCAGGCCCGCCTGTCAGCCGCGTCACCGGACGGCCGCCCGGCGGTAGGCCCAGGTCGCGACGGCCAGTGAGGCCACCCCGACCGCCGCGCACACGGTGAGGTCGAGCAGGACGACACCCCAGTCGGGATTCGGCCCGAAGGTCAGCTCCAGGGCTTCGACGCCGTACGTGGAAGGCAGCAGGTCACGCGCGTACTGGACGAACGTCGGCAGCCGGTCGGCCGGCAGCACTCCGAGCAGCAGCGCCGCCGACATCCCCAACTGGCCGAGCAGCGTGGCGAGTTCGGGGCGTGGCGCGAGCAGCCCCAGCGCCGCTCCGAGCCCGGCGAGCGCCGCGCCCGCGAGCGGGATCACGGCGAGGAGAATCCACAGATGCGTCATCGGCAGCTGGAACAGCATGCTGCCGGCCACGGCGGTGACGACGGTCCCGGGCACGGTGAAGGAGGCGTACGCGGCCGCCGCGCCCAGCACCACGGCGGCGGGCGGCACGGGCAGCGTCGCGTAGTGGTCGAGCCCGCCGCTGGCGCGCAGCTGTCCGAAGTACTGGGCGAGCAGGTTGAGCGCGACGAACGCGACCACGAGGACCGACGAACCGGCCACCACGGCCCGCGCCTCGCCCCCGCCGTCCACCACCCCGCGCATCAGGACCATGATCCCGATGGACTGGAAGGTGGCCACGAACAGCAGCGGGATCCGGGCCACCCGGGCCCGGGAGAGCTGCGCCCGGTACACAGCGCCCAGCGCCGGCCACAACCGCGCACGCGGCCCGAGCGCGGCGACGCACCGGACACCGTCCTCGGCGTCGGCGGCCCGGTTCCTGTCCGCGACGGCACTGCTGGGCAGAACCTCGGCGGGTACGACACTCACGTCGAGCGGCTCCTGTTCGCTTCGGCTGTCGTCCTGTACCTGTTCCGTACGGCTGCGGCGGCCCGCACGCTCATGCCTTGACCAACCCCCGTACGTTCCCTGCGCTGCCGCCCAGCGCCAGGTAGACGTCCTCCAGGCTCGGGGCGGCGAGTGTGAAGTCGTCCAGGGCCGCGAAGGCGGCGCCGCCCGTGACGGCGGCGACGGCCGCGCGGGCCTCCTCGGGGGCGAGCCGCAGGGCCCAGCGACGGCCGGACTCGACGGCGCGGTCGCGCAGGGCGGCGACCTCGGGAACGTCGAGCGGCGCGCGCTCGCGCCAGACGAGTTCCACGCGTACCTCGCCCGCGACCGTCTCCTTGAGCCCGGCGGGGGTGTCGCACGCGATGACGCGGCCGCGGTCGAGCACGGCGACCCGGTCGAGGACCGTCTCCGCCTCGATGACGTTGTGGGTGACCAGCAGGACCGTCGTGCCGTGCTCGGCCCGGCGCCGGTCGACGGCGCCCCAGACGGCGCGGCGCGCGATGGGGTCCATGCCGGTGGTCGGCTCGTCGAGCACGAGGAGCGGTCGCGCGCCCACGAGCGTGGTGGCGAAGCAGGCGAGCCTGCGCTGCCCGCCGGACAGCTTCTTCAGCGGGCGGGCGGCCAGGGCCGTGAGCCCCAGCTCCTCCAGAACCCCGTCGCGCTCGGCCCGCGCGCTGCGCGCGTCGAGACCGCGCAGCCGCCCGGTGGTCTCCGCGGCGAGCGACACCGTCAGCTCGTCGAGCGCGGTGGACTCCTGACCGAGGTAGGCGAGAATCCGCGACGCCCGCTCGGGATGGCGGACGATGTCGTGACCGAGGATCTCGACACTGCCGCGGTCGGGGCGCATCAGCCCGGTCAGCTGCCGTACGAGGGTGGTTTTACCGGCGCCGTTCGGCCCGAGCAGGCCGAAGATCTCGCCGCGTCTGATGTCGAGGCGGACGCCGTCGGTGGCCCGCACCTCGGGCGTACCGGGTGCTCCGCGCCGCCCGCGCACCGCCGGATAGGTCTTCGTCAGATCCCGCACCGCGCACACGACATCCCCACCGTGCCCGTTCCGGGCTGCCTGTGCGGTGCGCGTACTCACGAGGATTGAGAGTACGGGGTCGCAGACCCAGAGCCACCCGCGGGGCGGGCATACGCCCGATATCGCCCCTACAGGGACGCGAGGCTGTGACATATCCGGCTCCACTGCGCGCAACGCCAGGCCGCGCCCCGTCAGGGACGTGAGGCTGTGACATATCCGGCTCCACCGCATGCAACGCCAGGCCGCGCCCCGTCAGGAGCGCGAGGCTGTGACATCTGCGGCTCCGCCGCGCAACGACGCCGGGTCGCGCCCCGTCAGGGGCGCGGGGAACTGCGCGACCAGCCCCCACGGACCCGCAGTCGACAACGCCGGATCATGCCCCTCCAGGGGCGCGAGGAACTGCGCGACCAGCCCCCACCAACCCGCAGATCACCCACAACGCCCTCCGACCCGCACCACCGAACCAACCTCAGCCGAACCCCCTACTCCCCTGCGGGAGCATGTTCGGCAGCGGTCCGTACGTCGATCTCGCGCCAGAACCCGGCCCGGATCGCATACCGGTCGTGCTCATCGATCTGGTCGTCCTTGTGCGCGAGCAGCCCGAACCGGGCCGCGTACCGCAGCAGCTCCCCGTCGATCCGATGCGGCACCCGCGGATACATCGTGGACAGCGTCTGCAGATGCGCCTGGTCCGACAGCCGCCCCATCCACCGCCGCGCGAACACCTGCCCGACCTCGTACGGATCGCCACCGACCGTGGTGATGTCCTCCTCACGGTCGGCCCACCGCTGCTCGGCCGTGGTGAGCTGCGCGAGCGTCGGCAGCAGCGCGGCCTCCGCGGAGTCGGCGGCGGTCCCGGGCCGGTCGACCCACCCCTTGTCGGAGGACCAGCGCAGGGTCGCGTCGGCGGGGTGCCGCGTGGCCTGCGGCCCTGGCGCGCGCAGGGCGGCCAGATCCTTCGGCGTCGGCACACCCTTGGTGGCCGGCACTCGCTCCTCCGTGCCGTTCTCGCCAGGGGCCGCCTGCGTGTGCTCGTCCTCCCGCGCGGGCCGCTCACCGGCCGAGGGCAGCGCGGACTCGGGCAGCGGCGCGGAGAGGATCGCGGCGATCTCGGGCCGAGGACTGTGCGGCGGCGCACAGATCCCGCCGAGGTCCTTGGCCCGGACGGCCTTGGTGATCCAGATCCGGTCGAGCACCCGCCGCTCGTCGGCCTCGGCGACCAGGTCCTCGGACTGGTTGTAGTCGCCGTCGGCGGCCTGCACGGCCCACAGGTGTACGGCGACCCCGTGCTCCTTGGCGGCCATCATGCCGGGCAGCAGATCCCCGTCGCCGGTGACGAGCACGACGTCGGAGCAGGCCCGGTTGCGCGCCAGCTCCGTGAGCTCGGCGTGCATGGCCGCGTCGACGCCCTTCTGCGCCCACCGCCCGTCGCTGCGCGTCAGCGCGCCCAGGCGCACCGTCACCCGCGGCATCACCCGCAGCCTGCGGTGCTCCGGCTGCGGCACCCGGTCGGGGGCGCCGTCGAACCAGTAGATACGCAGCAGAGGCCGTTCCGTGTCGGACTCGGCGCGGTCGCGCAGCCCCTGGATCAGGGCCGCGTGATCGACGGTGATCCGGGATCGCGAAGGTTCCCCGGCGAGGAGACTGGCAGCGGCTCCGAGCAGATACCCGGCATCCACCAGGACGATGCAGCGGTCCACGCGATCCACCCTCTTTCCGGGAGGTTTGCTTCGGGTTTCGGGCTTCCTTCGAGTCTGCCCGACCACGCGGAGGTTAACGGCCGGAACTCGATCTTCGGCGTGGCGGATCCGAAGATCACTCTCCGACAGGCCTTATTACGCACGGTAATTCTCCGAAATGCGCTGCTTGTCAGCCTATGTGAGTCTGGTCCCGGCCCTGGCCCCTAGAACCCCTTCAGGAGGCATCACCATGGCCAAGAACAAGAACCGCAAGCAGGGCGGCGATCAGGACCGCGGGCAGGATCGCGGACAGCAGCAGCCGCCCGAGCGCGGCGCCGAGCAGACGGAGTCCGCGGCGAAGGAGAGCCCGTCGCCCAGTCCCGCCCAGTTCGCCGCCGGTGGTAAGCGGCAGAAGAAGTTCGGCCACAACTGACGCACCCGTACAGGCACACGAGGGGCGCGCCCTGCACGGGCGCGCCCCTCGGTACCTCAATTCACCTGTCCCGAACTCATACGTCCCGAACTCACATGTCCCGCCGGGGATTTCACCCGGCCAGACAGGACGGGCCCAGCAGCACCTTCAGGTCACCGAAGAGCGCCGGATCCGGCTTCACCCGGTGCCGGTCGAGCCGCAGCACGGTGGTCTTGCTCGGGCCCTGGAGCTTGATGCGGACCTCGCTCTCGCCCTTGTGATGGCTGAGGATCTCGCCGAGCCGGGTGACCATGGGCGGGGTGACCTTGAGCGCCGGGATGGTGACGATCACGGGCGCGTTGGTGCCCGCGTTCGACAGATCCGGGACCTGCAGTTCCATCGCGACGAGCCGGGGCACGTCCTCGCGCTTGTCGAGGCGTCCCTTGACGAACACCACGGCGTCCTCGACGAGTTGGGTCGACACGAGCTGGTAGGTGGCCGGGAAGAACATGCACTCGATGGAGCCGGCGAGGTCCTCGACCGTGGCGATCGCCCAGGCGTTGCCCTGCTTGGTCATCTTGCGCTGGAGGCCGGAGATGATGCCGCCGATGGTGACGACCGCGCCGTCCGAGTGCTCGCCTCCGGTGAGCTGGGAGATGCCCGCGTCGGCCTTGTCGGACAGCACG
>NZ_JBFAHW010000115.1:0-33059 GCF_040654355.1 Streptomyces sp. NPDC050704
TCCGGTTCGGTACTTGTCAGCAGGTGGTGTGTGCCGTGATCGAGCAGGCCGACGCTGACCCTGGAGTTCCCACGCGCGGACGAACTCGGGGCTGACTTCCTGGAGTTCGGCGATGATACGGGTGGCTCGGGCGACGTCGCTGCCGGCCGTCAACGCGGCTCGCAGACGGGCCGCCTGGGTGCGGGTGTGGCGCGGGCGGTCTTCTTCGGCGAAGTACAGGCGTTCGACAGGGTCGGTGAACCAGCGGTAGTAGCCGCTGCGGGCCAGGCCCGTATGGCGGGTCTGGTCGCCGAGCAGGGCGGTGGCGATCGGGTTCATCGCGAGGGTCTCGGCCATGTCGGTCAGCACCAGGGCTGGGGTGTCGTCGTTCAGGCGTTCCAGGACCCGCAGGAGGGCCGGGCTGACGTGCTCGCTGTGCTGGAAGCGGGCCGGAGCGTTGTGGCCGACGAGGGCGAAGAGGTGGTCGCGTTCGTCCGGGGTCAGGCGCAGGGCCCTGGCGAGGGCGGTGGTGATCTGGACGGAAGGCTGCGGGGCGCGCTGCTGTTCCAGGCGGGCGTAGTAGTCGGTGGACATGCCGGCGAGCTGGGCGACCTCCTCGCGGCGCAGCCCCTGGGTGCGCCGGCGTCGGCCCTCCAGCAGTCCCACGTCGGCGGGGCGCAGCGTCTCGCGCCGCCGGCGCAGGAACTGCGCCAGCTCTTTCTTCTCCATGCCCTTGCCCATGTCCCCCATGGTCGCCGTTGTGCGTCGGCCCAGCCAGAGACCGCCGATCCATGGATAAATCCCTCCCCTCCCGCCTTGGCGCAGGCGCTCCTACGGTCGGGGCTGCGGGCGCTCACCGGCCCGCAGCCAGCGAAGGAGAGCACCCCCATGAAGATGACCGGCAACACGATCCTGATCACCGGTGGCACCTCGGGCATCGGACTCGGCCTGGCGCTGCGTCTGCACGAGGCGGGCAACAAAGTGGTCGTCGCGGGCCGCCGCAAGGAGCTGCTCGACGAGATCACGGCCGAGCACCCGGGCATCGACGCGCTCGTCCTCGACGTCACGGACCCCGACTCGATCGCCCGGGTCCGTGAGACGGTGGCGGCGAGCTACCCCGAGCTGAACATCCTGGTCAACAACGCGGGCATCATGCTGTGGGAGAACCTCCTCGACCCCGCCTCTCTCCCGGTCGCCGAGGACCACGTCACGGTCAACCTGCTCGGCACGATCCGGATGACGTACGCCTTCCTCCCCCTGCTGGTCGGCAAGGACGACGCGGTCGTCATGAACGTCACCTCGTCGCTGGCCTTCGTGCCGCTGGCGGGCACTCCGACCTACGGCGCGACCAAGGCCGCACTGCACTCCTTCACCGAGAGCCTGCGCGTGCAGCTCGCCAGCAGCAGCGTCCAGGTGATCGAGGTGGTCCCGCCAGGCGTGCGCACCACCCTCCTCGGTCAGCAGGACGACGAGAGGTCCATGCCGCTGGAGGACTACCTCACCGAGACCATGGACCTTCTGCGCAAGAAGCCCGACGTCGGAGAGATCGTCGGCGAGCGTGCCAGGTTCTTTCGTGACGCGGTGGCGAACGGTACCTACAACGACGTCCTGGCCATGCTCAGCGACTACCGCTGAGCGTCACACCGAATTGACGAATGGTCCGCACGCCGGGCGTCCGCGGCGGCGAAGTTCGTTGGACCAGTCTCGGACGGGTTGGCGAGGGTGAGGTTGTCCCCGCGGCTCACGGATCTGCAGGAGCATGGCGCACCCGGTCGCTGCGGTGTCGAGGCCGGCCGGGCTGCCCAAGGGGGGGAAGATGTCGTGGACGCGGGCGGCGACCTTCGGCTGCAGCAGTGTGATCGCGAACGCCGTCTTCCACACCACCGGCTGCCGCGTTCGCGAACTGCCCATCACAGCACAGGCCCTGTGCTGAACACCCGGGTGCCCCTCCGGCCGTCCGGCAGTGGCTGAGCGGGCCGCCGCCGGGCATCCAGGGCCGTCGCCGTGCCCAACCTCCCCCAGACGACACGGCGACGGCCCGCCCATACTCTTCATCCGCCCGCCGTCTCGCACGCAGAGTCCGCCATGCTGAACCTCGCAGACACCCCGTCCGCGTCGTGCCGTGAAGCCCGCCCCTCAGCCCTCGCCACCGTCGTGCAGTCAGTGGCAGCGTGCCCTTTTCTCCCTGCACGGCGCTCGCCGACGGCGAGGCGGTCGCCAGTGTCTCCAGCGGCTACGTGCAAGGAGCCGTCTACGACCTGGCCGGCACATCCTTCGGGCGGCGGACCTGTACGTGCCCGCTTCGGTTGTTCCGACGACGCCTCCGCCGGCCTGCCCTGCGGAGGCGAGATCGACGTCCTGGCCAGCGCGTTGAGCCCCCGGTGCTGCCCGCCTGACCGTCGCCCTGGAAGGGGCTGCCAGCGGAGGGCCGGCGCGCCCCGCCCCCGCCCCAAGCGCGGCACGGTGGTGCGGCGTGGCTGACGCGACTCGCTGGGCTGTCGGCCCGACCCCAGTCCAGTGCCTGCCCCTGCGCGGTGTACTCCTCCACCACCACATCACTCGTCCAGGTCACTTCGGCGGGCCACTTCAGCAGCGTATGCGGCGTTGGACGATCTCTTCGACCAGCTTGTAGCGGTTGAGGTACTGATGCCGAGAAGGCGGTTAACGACTGCGGCTGGGACTTCGGCGGTCAGGTCGCGGATAGCAGCCGTGCGGCTGGGCAGGGACCGGATACCCAGCCGCTTGAGTCGGGCAGCGAGGGGGATGGGGCTGAGGTGTTGGCCCGGACGGATTCCGGGGAAGAGCCAAGGAGCGTCGATCTGCCCGATCTGGCCGTCACGGCGGCGATCAGCCGCGATCTGCTGAAGAAGGTTGCCCAGTTCGGGAGATAGCTCAAGGGGCTCCTTGCCGAGGCGCAAGAGGACGCTCTTCTCGCGGACGACAACGTGATCGGCAGTGAGAGGGCGGTTCGTGAGTCTTTGAGGAAATGCCGTCAGGCGATCGCCCGGCGGTGTTCGTCCGCGAACTGCGACAGCCGCACAGGAGGGTCCGCACGTCGAGACGCCATGCGTCGTCAACCACGGTCGGGGGTCGGGCTCAGCCGCACGACAGGGATGTCCCGGTCGGCCTTGCGCTGCATGGCGGCGTCGCTGCCGTAGGCGGCGACCAGCTTCGGCCACACCTCCTTCTTCTTCTCCGAGGACAAGATGGCGGCCCGCATGGGACCTCCTCGCCACCGAGGTTCAGACGCATTTCAGGGTTGGCGGCGACGTTGCGCAGCCATGACGGGTGGTTTGCCGCGCCGGTGATCGTGCGGGTCAGCAGCCGGTCGACGGCTGCGGGGCCTGCGCGGGCGGTTCCGGGGCTCGGTGGCGCGGATCGTCTCGGCGAGTCAGAGCCAGTGGGTGTCGTGGCGCAGGAAGAACTCGGCCTTCTCGTCCTCCGTCAACTCGCCGAGGCCGGCGAGCCCCTCGAAGTACGCCTCGCGCGGCGCTCCAGGCGCGAACAGCAGAAGCATGGAGGCGGGCTGACCGGAATCATTTCGGAAGGCGTGCACGCCGCCCTCGGATACGTAGAGGAAGTCGCCCGGTGTCGCGTCGATCCAGTGGTTGCCGTTGAACAGCCGTACTGTGCCGGCGAGTATGAAGAACGACTCCGAGATGGATCGGTGGTAGTGCGGTGCCGGGCCGCTGGGGGCACCGGTGAAGTCCCATCGGTACAGGCCGAATTGGCCATGGCTGCTGGCGCCGGTGGCGAGGTAACTCGCGGCGCCGGCCTTCATCGGCAGCTCAGGCGGTTGCCGGGCGACTCGGTAGGCGGCGCTGGTCCTGCCACCGGTGCCGTGATATTGAGCGGGCGGGTACGACATCGACTTCTCCTCTTGTTCGATGCGGCCTGCGTTCGGCCGGTCAACTCGGCTCGCCTGTTGTCTGCGGGATTCTCCTGGGGAAGCTGTGGGCTGGGGGGCTACCGCGTCCGGTCCAGACCGTTGAGGAAGGCGATCAGCTGATCGTTCACCTCGTGGGGCCGCTCTTGTTGGGTCCAGTGGCCGCAGCCGGGCAGGATGACGATCGCGCGTAGATCCGTGAGCTGGGCCTTCATCGGTTCCAGCGTGCCGAGCCGGTAGGCGGAGTCCATGTCGCCGGTGATGTAGACGGCGGGCTGGGTGATGGTGCCGGTGCCGAGCTCGGGCACGTCCGACCAGTCGGCGTCGATGCTGCGGTAGCGGTTGAAGGTGCCGGTGAAGCCGGTGCGCTCGTACTCCGCCGTGTAATGGCTCAAGTCGGCCTCGCTCAGCCAGTACGGCAGCCGGTCCGGCTTCGGAAGCGCGTCGAGGAATCCGGCACCCTCCGGGGTGCCCGTGAGCCATGTCGGCACCAGATCCGGGTCGGCGTCGCCGGACTGTGCGGCGAACACTCGCAGCAGCGTGTCGCGCACATCCGCCTCCAGCTCCCGTTCCGGGATGTGCGGCTGCTGGAAGTAGGTCACGACGTTGAATTTGCCCTGGCGGTAGGCGGCCAGTGCCTGCGTGAGCGGCATCGGCGGCCTGGGGTGGTACGGCACACCGAGCGCGGCGATGGCTCTCACTCGCTCCGGGTGCGCCTCGGCCAGCGCCCATGCCAGCAGTGCGCCTTGATCGTGACCGGCGACTACTGCTTCGGCCACCTCCAGCGCGTCCATCAGGCCGGTGATGTCGGCCATCATCGTGCGCATGCCGTACGCCTCCACCTCCGCGGGGGCGTCGGTGCGTCCGTGACCGCGGATATCGGGGGCGATGGCCCGATACCCGGCTGCCGCCAGGGCAGTCAGCTGATGCCGCCAGGAGTACGCGAGCTCCGGAAAGCCGTGCAGCAGTACGACCGCAGGCCCCTCCCCAGCCTCCGCCAGATGCATGCCGATGCCGTTGACCATGAGTGTGCGCTGGGCGATTTCTGACATATCGAGCTTCCTGGTTCGTCAAACGCAATTGCATGTGTGGGGCTGCCGTTCCCCGAAGCGTCTTCATCACATCCGGCCGGTCCGCGGTCACGGGGAGGGCGAGGAGGCGACACCCAGGTGGAACGTCTCCGTCGGTGGCACCCGGCTGCCTCGTAGGTGGCGAGCGTGGTCCCGGCCTTCTCCCAGAGGCGGCGCGGCCTCTCCCGCACCCCTCCCTCGTGGTTCAGTCGGTTCCACTTTGGCCCGGGGTGGGTGATTCCTCGGGGGTGAGCGGTGCGCGAGGGCGGTGCATGCGGTCGGGCCTGATCCATCGGTAGCCGGGGTGGATTCCGGGGCTGAGTCCCTGCTGCGCCGCCATGCGATGGAGCAGCGCGCGCAACTGCTCGTGCTCGTCGGGGGTCAGTGCCTGGCAGGTCTGCTGCTCGTGAGCTGTGGCGACCTCTCTGAGCTCGGACAACAGCGTGACGCCCTCGTCGGTCAGGTGCAGTGCGTACAAGCGCCGGTCGCTGGGATTCCTGCGGCGCTCGATCAACCCGCGTTCCTCCAGCTCGTCGGCGAACGGGACGAAGCGGCTCGGCGGCATCCCGAGTTGGTCGGCGATTTCGCGCTGGCTGCGCCCTGGAGTGCTGGCCAGCAGGCGCAAGACCCCTGCCTGTGCGGGGGTCAGATCGAGCCCGGCGATCCGTTCCGCGAATCGGGCGGCCGCGTGCGCTCCGAGCTGGGCCAGCAGGAAGGCCGCACCTCCCTCGGGCCTGGACCCGCCATCCTCACGATTCGTACTCATGGTGACACCATAGCTCCTTGACAATCGTTTTGCTTTGTAATCATTATCGCGAGTATAGAAACGGCCGAGGAGCAACCCATGACCACCGCCCCTGCCTCGCAGCCCCCCGAAACCGCCGCACGCCGCCGGCAGTCAGGCCCGCCCCTGCTGGCCCCGTCCTGGCATTCGCCGTGCTGACCGTCGCGTACGTCGTCGCCAACCGCTCCACCCCGCACCCCGAGGCCTCGGGCCTCGCGGTCCTGGACTACGCCCAGGCGCACGGCACCACAATCAAGGTCGGTGCCTTCCTGCTGTTCTCCTCCGCGGTGCCCCTGGCGATCTCGACAGCTGTGCTCTACCGCCGGCTGCGCGCGCTAGGCATCGCCGCGCCAGGTTCGGCGATCACCCTGGTCGGAGGGGTACTGGCCGCAGGCGCACTGACGGTCAGCGCCATGTTCGCCTGGACCGCAGGCCGACTGCCCGCGGACGCGAGTTTCGGTCTCGCACGCGCCCTGGCCGACCTGTCGTTCCTGTCCAGCGGCCCCGCGTACGTGGTGATGTTCACCTTGCTCATCGCCGGAGTCTCCGTGCCGGGCCTGCTGGTCGGCCTGCTGCCGCGTGCCGTGGCGTGGAGCGGACTGGTGCTCGCCGCCGTCGGGATGGTCTCCACGCTCACCCTGCTGGCATTCGGCTTCAGCTATCTCCTTCCCGTCGTGCGCTTCGGCGGCACCGTGTGGCTGGTGGTCGTCGCAGTCCTGATACCGCAGACCCGCCGCACGCCGCACCGGTAAAGACCCGCACGGGCCCCTACCGCCGCCCGCCTACAAGGAGCCCCTCACATGCTCAGCAACTACCCGGACCTGCAGGGCAAGACCGCCGTCGTCACCGGCGGATCACGCGGCATCGGCGCGCGTACCGCGCGGGCCTTCGCTGCCCAGGGCGCCGCGATCTGCGCGGTCGGACGAGACCAAGAGGCCCTGGACGCGGTCATCGCCGACATCACCGACCGGGGCGGAACGGCCCTCGCCGTCGTCGCCGACGTCACCGACTCGGCAGCGCTCAACCGCGTGCGCCGACAGGCCGAGTCCCACCTCGGCCCGGTCGACATCCTCGCCGCCTTCGCCGGAGGCCAGGGACACCCCACCGCCCCCACGGAACTGACCGAACAGCGCTGGCACGAGGTCCTCGACTCCGACCTGACCTCCGCGTTCCTGACCATCCAGGCGTTCCTACCGGGCATGCTCGAACGCGGCCGCGGCTCGATCATCACCATGTCCTCGGCCGCCGGCCGCCAGCCCAGCCAGGCCAACCTCGCCTACGGCGTCGCCAATGCCGGACTGGTCATGCTCACCCGGCACCTGGCCGCCGAGATCGGCCCCCGCGGAGTCCGCGTCAACTCCATCGCGCCGTCGTCCATCCGCACCGAGAAGGTCGAAGCCAATATGCCGGCCGACATCCAGCAGAAGATCGCGGCCATGCATCCGCTCGGCCGCATGGGTACGACCGAAGACGTCGCCCAGACAGCCCTGTTCCTCGCATCCGACGCCGCCGCCTGGCCGACCGGCCTCACGGTGGACGTCACCGGCGGCCGCATCACCAACTGAGGCATGCTGGCGCACGCCGCCGACAGCCAGGAAGCAGTAACCGGCGCCGCAGCCAGCACCCCTGCCTCAAGCATCACTTGGAAACGGACATCAATCCACGAACCGCCCTCTGAGTGGGCATTTAGAGATGGTCTGCGCCGGTAAGTGACTTTCACGGCCGTCATGTTTGAGTTGTTTGCCCTATACGCACACCCTCGTGCTCATCGAGCTGCGGACTCGGTAGCCCGTTTGCTCCGGTTCTTGTGCGCGAAGTCCGTCTGGTTTGAAGATCGGCCGGAATCGCCCAGCAGTAGCGGAACAGCACCGTCCGCCACATCCATGATCACGCTACGGCGTGAGCCGGCGGAAGCCGTACCCCAGTGACCTGTCCGACGCCCGATGGGCCTTAATCGAGCCGACGTTGACGGCCTGGAGCAAGGCCCGGCTCGACCGCAGGCCCACCGGGCAGCCGGCCAAAGTCGACCTCCGCGACGTATTCAACGCACTCCTCTACATCAACCGCACCGGAATCCCCTGGAAATACCTTCCGCACGACTTCCCCCACCACGGCACTGTCTACGCCTATTACGCCGCCTGGCGCGACGAGGGAATCCTCACCCAACTCAACTACGACCTGACCGGCCTGGCCCGCGTGAAGGAAGGACGCAAGCCCGAGCCGACCGCTTCCGTGATCGACACCCAGAGCGTGAAAACCTCCACCAATGTGCCCCTGGCCAGCCAGGGAACCGACGCCGCCAAGAAGATAGTCGGCAGGAAACGGGGCATCCTCACCGACACGATCGGACTCATCCTGGCCGTGACCGTCACCGCGGCGAGCCTGTCCGAGAACGCCGTCGGAATCCGGCTCCTCGACCAGGCCAAGAAGGCCTACCCGACCATCTCCAAGAGTTGGGTCGACACCGGCTTCAAGAACGCCGTCATCGAACACGGCGCCCGCCTCGGAATCGACGTCGAAGTCGTCAACAGAAACCCCGGAGTTCGTGGCTTTCACGTTGTCAAAAGGCGCTGGGTCGTTGAGCGGAGTATTGGTTGGATCATGCTGCACCGGCGCCTCGCCCGAGACTACGAGACCCTGCCCGCCAGCTCCGAGGCCATGATCCACGTCGCCTCGATCGACAACCTCACCAAGCGCATAACGGACGAGACGACACCCACCTGGCGAGGAACTTACTAGGAGATAAAGGGCAATCCACCTAGATCAAACGCCCTCTGAGAGCTCAGTGCTCATGTCGGCCGTGGACGACCGTTCCGCCTGACCAATTCCCTGCCAGGGAACCGGCGTGCAATGGTCGCCCGTGGGGGTGGCCGATGGTTGCCACGCCCGGTTCCCGGAGACCGCCGCGGAGGCGCCCGGGCCGGGCCGACGGTGCCGGCCCCGTAGTCTTAACTCGGACACCAGGGAACAAGTGACCCGCCGGTAGCTTTCAGGGCTTCGCGATGGTGGTTTCCTTCGGCTGGCGGGGCAGGTCCGGCCGACCACCGTGCACAATCTGAACGTGGCCAATCAGAGGACACCTCCCGAGGTAGGCATCTCAGTCCGTGAGGCCGAGGTCCTTGCCGCACTCGGTGAACATCTGACCAACGCCGAGATCGGCGCTCGGTTGTTCATCTCTATCCGCACCGTTGAAAGTCATGTCTCCTCGTTGCTGCGCAAGTTACAGGTGGACGATCGCCGTGCCCTGGCTGCTGTATCGGCGAACCTGCTCTCTGATCCGGAGGGTGCGCCGGCCGCAGTCGCGGCGCTGCCCTCGCCGTTGACGCCGTTTGTCGGGCGGGTGGCCGAGCGGGCGGCGCTGACCAAAGCGCTGCGCGAGCATCGGCTGGTCACGGCTGTGGGACCGGGCGGGGTCGGCAAGACCCGCCTGGCCCTGAGCGTCGCTGCGGAGGCGAACGATCGGTTCGCCGACGGCGTTTGGTACGTCAACCTGGTACCCGTAAGCGACCCATTGGTGATCGCGGCGGCGATTGCGGACGCGCTGGGCCTCGGGGAGAGTGCGGGCCGCTCAGCGACGGACAACGTCCTGGGCTGGACGGCCGGCCGGGAAACGCTGCTCGTGCTGGACAACTGCGAGCACCTGCTGGACGGCGTGGTGGTCCTGCTGGAACGGCTACTGGCCGGCAGCCCCCGGCTGGCGGTGCTCGCCACCAGCCGGGCCAGGTTGCTGGTGCCCTTCGAATGGGTGTTTGCGGTGCCCGGGATGTCCGTCGAAGCCGACGACAGCGGCCCCGGTGACGCGGTCGAGCTGTTTGTCGGGCGGGCCTCGGCCGGCGGGAGCCTGCTGACGTCCGACGACAACAAGCGCATCGCCGCCGTCTGCCGGTGCCTGGACGGCATGGCGCTGGCGATAGAACTGGCCGCTGCCCGGCACGCGTCGCTCGGACTTGACGGGCTCGAAGCCGGGTTGGCCGACCGGCTGCGGCTGCTGACCGGCGGACCACGAATCGATGACCGGCACCGTTCGTTGCGCTCAACGCTCGACTGGAGTTACGCGCTGCTGGCCCAACCCGATCAGGCGGTGCTGCGCCGGATCTCGGTTTTCGCCGGCCCGTTCACCGCCGGCGCTGCGGCAACGGTTCTGGCCGGTTGGCCACCGGAGCCGGCCGGCTCCATGGCGACCATCCTGGCCGGGCTCGCCGACCAGAGCTTGCTGATCGCGATCGCGGAGCCGAGTGGAACTCGCTACCGCGCCTTGGAAACGATCCGTCAGTACGGCGCAGATCGGCTCGAAGACGCCGGCGAGTCGGACCAGGCACTCTCGCGCCACCTCAATTGGTGTCTGGATGAAAGCGCTGATCTCCAGGTCACCTCCCGCGAGCTCGCCGGTTCCTGGCGAGGGGCGTTCGATCGGGTCGCCGACGAGTTGCGAGGTGCCCTGGCCTGGGCGGCCGGCAATGCTGAATACCGTCCCGAGGGGTACCGGTTGGCGATCGGGTTGGCCGAGCTGGCCTTCACCCGGGGCATGCCCGGGGAGTCGCAGCGGCGCTACGAGCAGGCGGCCGAGCTCGCCGCGGACGACTTGAGGGCCGCCGGCGCCTTGCGCTGTGCGGCAGGTGCCGCCGAGTCTCGGCATTTCGGCAACGACGCGCTGCGGCTGCGCAGGGCTGCGGCCGACGCAGCGATACGAGCGGGTGATCGGGTTGGCGCGGCTGGTGACCTCGCCCGGAATGCCGAGTTCATCAACCGCGCCCCGGGGCTGATCGAGACCGAGCCCGCGGCCGGAGAGGTGGAGGCGCTGATCGCCGAGGCGTGGACGCTGGCCGACAGCGACCTGGCTGCGCAGGCGCGCCTGCTCACCGCCGAGGCGTGCAACGGCGCGATCGCCGATCCGGCCACCCTCGAGCTCATCGAGCGCGCGCTCACGCTGGCCCGCCGCATCGATGACCCACTGATCGAGAGCGCCGCGCTCGACCAGCTCACTGCGGTGCAGCTGGGCCGCGGCGAGGTCCGAGCCGCGGCGGCCAGCGCGATGCGGCGCACCGAGCTGCTGGCCCCGCTGCAGGTGACGGCCACGACCGGGTTTGAGTTCTTCGACGGGTTCGGCATGGCCGACCATTGCGCCGTCGCCGTCGGTGACCTACGAGCCGCGAGGAGATATGCCGAGCGCCTGCGGGATCTGCCGTTCTACCGTGAGGAGGGCCACTTGGCGACCAGGCGGATGCTCGTCGTCACGGCGCTCGCGGGCGACTGGGACGAGACGATCACGCTGGCGGAGCGTTTCCGCGAGGGGTGGGGCCGGGCCGGCCGGCCGCGTGCGGGCAATCTCAGGAGCGCCGCGTATGCGGCCGCGACGGTCCACGGACTGCGCGGGGACGACGACGCCCGTGCTGTGTGGCTGGACATCATCGACGCCCTCGGGACGCCTGGCCGCTCGCCGTCACCGCTTCGGTACGGCGAATTTTTCGACGCCTTGCTCCTGCTGCACCGCGGTCTGCCCCAGCAGGCGGTGCAGGTGTTACACACGCCTCCGGGGCAGTTGACGGACTGGTACGACAGCGTGTGGCGTACCTGGTACGCCGCCGTGTGGGCCGAGGCAGCAGCCCTCAGCGGGCACCAGGACGCCGCCGCTCGCATTCAGCGCGCGCGCCTGGTGACGGTGGGAAACCCGATCGCCACCGCCATCGTCGACCGAGCGGCGGTCTTGGCCACAGGAGACGTCGGCCGCGACGGTTTGACCGCCGCGGCCGCTGCCCTGGAGGGTGCCGGCTGCCGCTACCAATGGGCCCGGGCGCTCGTCTTCCTCGGCGGGGCGCAACGAGCACGTGGCGAGTCCGAGCTGGCGAGGATGGGTGCGACGGCTATGGCCTGGCCTCCACAATGATGTTGAACGGGGTCTTGGTCGCCCGCCGCACGTGGCTGAACCCGGCCTCGCGCAGCACGGCGGCCAGTCGGCGTTCACCGGCCTGCGCACCCAGTCCCAGTCCGACTTCCTGGGCCGGCGAGCCTGGCGTGCAGATCACCGTGGACGGGCCGTCATAGGTTCGTCCGACCTGGTTCAGGTTCTGCTCCAGTACGTCGCCGGCGTTCGGCTGGACCAGCAACAGCGTGCCGTCCGGTGCTGGAGCGGTCGTGCTCTGCCCAGCCGACGCCCGCGCCGGTGCGGAATGCGTCGACGAATACCTCGTGGCCGGCGTAGCACGACGCGATGGTCTCGAAGGTGCTGCCGAGGACGATCGGGCTGTCTTCGTTCGCGACGACCATGGCCTGTTCCGCCGGTTCATAGGTGCCGCCGCCAGCCGGGTTGTAGACGACATAGCCGCTGGCTGCCTGGTTGCCGAGCCACGCACGGACATGGCGCTCAGTGGTATCGACGCATTGCGCCAGCACGGACGAGGTGATCGGCCCGGCGCCGGTCATCGCCTTGTAAAGGCCCAGCCGGTCGCCGATGTGCAGCAGCCGGGAGATGGCTGCCCTCATGTCAAGCACCGCCTGTCCGACGAACGCTTCGAGTTTCGCCTCGTCGATCGTCGCGGCGACGGTTGCTGTGGTCATTGGTGTCCACGCTCTTGGGTGCAGGTCCCCCGATGGATCTGCGTGAAGGAGCGTGCTCGCATGCCTGGGTGCAGCGCATCGGTGCCGAGCACGGATGCCACCACGCAATCCTCGGGTCCGTGACGGGCACGGATGTCTGATAGCCCGCTCTGGCTCAGGGTTGGCACCAGCCACAAACGGTCGCTGGTTGAGCACCCTCGAAGGAGCATTGAAGATGATCCCACACCACGCCGTTGCCGCCCTGGCAGCCGCTCAGCGCACCAACATACCAGCGCCAGGCGCGAGCCTCATGGCTGGCTGAGCACGCTCTTCGCCATCGGCAACGGACTCGCGCTTCGGCTACCCGACGGTCGCCGCTGCGCCAGTTCCAAGGACTGCTGTCCACACCACCCGAGCCGCCGGCAGCCATGACCACGACTGACGTCAGGGGCTCTGTCCACAATCGGGCTCCCAGCAGCGGACGGCGGGCACGTTGACGCCCACACCGCCGGGATCGTCCGGGATTCCCTACCCATTCCGCCGCCGCGCAACGCTCATCAGCAGACCGACCGAAGCCACGGCTGCCGCCACCGGACGTAGCGCAACTGCGGCGCGCATGGACCCAGGCCAGACCCACCGGCCCGTTCGGTCCAGACCAATAGAGAGAAGGCATCGTGAAGGCACGCAGCAAGATCTTCGGGACGCTGGTGATGGCCGCATCGGCCGGCGCCTTGAACATTCGTTCAATGGGCGCGGGCCAGGCTCACGGCATAGTTCGCCGCGGCTTTGGACGTAGAGGGCCTGGTAGACGGTCTCGTGGACCACGTGCATCTCCGGCCGGTCGGGAAATTGTGTCCGCAGAGCCTGGTAGATCTGCTCCGGGCTCCACCGCTTGTCCATCGCCCAGTACCGCTGAGCGGACCGGTGAGCGACTGGTCGGTCCCGGTGAAACAGACTGTCGACCAGTCGCTGACGGCCCCGGCTGGTGCCTTTCGCGGTATCCACCGCAGCCGGGGCGCCGCGCATGTCAAGAAGGGGGAATCATGGAACAACCATCGAATGTGGCACACCACCAGATGCCCGGGAGGATGGCCACCTGGCTACGGAGGCGGGCAGGCCGGTGGGCGCGGTCGCCCAAGGCCGGGGTGCTGGTTGTGGTGGCGCTGCTGGCGACCGCCTTCGCCGTGACACCCGCGCACGCGGACGACCCGGGGCTGAACTGCGCGCTCACTGCGACCGCCTCGATCACGGTCGCGCCATCACCAGTGGTGTTCGGGCAGAACGCCCAAGTGCAGTGGAGCGCCGACGGCGTGAACTGCACCTCCGAGAACGCGTTGCAGATCAGCGGACCGGGCTTCAACCCGTCGACGGAGATCTTCCCGGTCGCCGGCGGTTCGCGGTCGGTGTTCATCGGCTTCACCGGCACCGCCACCTGGGACGTGACCGTGCTCGACCTGTCGTCGGACACCGGGTTTTCCAGGCACCTGGCATCCGTCACGGCCTCGGTCACCGGAGTCACCTTCGTCCCGGACCTGACCGGCGGCACCCAGACTCAGGCCAGGCAGGCGCTGTTGAACGCGGGATACAGGCTCGGCGGCGTGGGCAGTGCCGTCGACTGCGACAACGTACAAAGGGTGAGCAGGCAGAACCCCACCGCGGGCACCCCTCTGGTACGGGGGTCCTCGGTGTCGATCACGATCGGCAGGAAGCCCACGCCACCCCAACAGTGCATGTGACGGATCAGCTGCCCTCCACAAGCGCCGGGACCGCGGAACTCGCGGTCCCGGCGCAGGCGTGTAGGGCCGCCTATGGTGCGCATGCGTCTCGCCGGAGCGGAGACACGGAGCTCGCCCCGGGGTGTCGACGAGCTGCAAACGGATTGTGGACGGCCCTGGCGGAGGTGTTTCCTGAAACCCGCCATCAGCGGTGCTGGGTTCACAAAACGGCCAATGTGCTCAACGCCCCGAAGTCGGCCCAGCCCGGCGCGCGCAAGGCGCTGCAGGACATCTACAACGCCGAGGACCGCGAGCACGCGGTCACGGCCGTCGCCGCGTTCGACAAGACCTACGGCACGAAGTGGCCCAAGGCCGTCAAGAAGATCACCGACGATGTCGACGAGCTGCTGGCGTTCTACGACTTCCCGGCCGAGCACTGGGTTCACCTGCGCACGACGAATCCCATTGAATCGACCTTCGCGACGGTACGGCTGCGGACCAAGGTCACCAACGGCGCCGGCAGTGCCGCCGCCGCGCTTGCCATGGTTTTCAAGCTCGTCGAGTCCGCCCAGGCCCGCTGGCGAGCAGTCAACGCACCCCACCTCGTTGCCCTCGTGCGAGCCGGGGCCCGCTTCGAACGCGGCCACCTCGTCGAACGCCCCGAGACTCACGCAGCCTGAACAACCTCAACCGACCCACAGGTGTCCTCTGGACCTCGCGTATGTGTCGTGTGTGCCCCGACGCGGCGTGTGGCAGAGCGGCAGTCATCGGGTGTGGTGGCCGGCGTCGTGGCGGTCGGCCTCGGGGAGGGCGCCGCCTGGGGTTTCGGCTGCTTCGGCGTCGGCGATCCTCCCGCGCAGCATGAGGTCCATCACCGCCATGAACCGCTGCGTCCGCGGCCGGCCGAGTACGAAGGGGTTGACTCCGTCGGGCCGGTTCCGAAGCTGCTCGGCGCGTTGGAGACCGCGGTCGTTGGGGTGGTTGGACAGTTCCACGTCCACGTTCGCCTGCCGGATCCGGTCCCGGAAGGAGTGGATGGACGCCAGGTAGGTGCGTAGCTCCGTGAGTGCGGTGGGCGGGTTCATGCCGCCCCACAGCATGGCTGTGTGGCGCTCGCAGCCCGCCCGCACCGGGATGATCGGCGAGACGGTGCCCGAGGTGTGGCCCGGGGTGTAGTGCAGTTGGATTGTCGTCCCGCCGAGCGTGAGCTGTTGCCCGTCCGCGATCTCCAGGTCCCGGGTGGGGGCATTGTCCGGACGGGTTCGGGCGATGAGGTCCCAGTCGGCCGGCGTCATCAGGACACGTGCTCCGTAGCGGTCGGCGAGGTACTGTGCGCCGCCGAAATGGTCATCGTGGCCGTGGGTGACGACGACGTACTTGATCGTCTCCGGATCGGCTCCCAGCTCGCGCAACCCGGGAACGAGAATGCTCTCGGCCTCCGCGGGGGAGGTGAGCGCGTCGATCAGTACGATCCCGTCGTCGGTCAGCACCGCCATGGCGGAGATCCATCCCGCGCTCAGAAAGGCCAGGTTGTCGAAGATCTTCAGCGGCTCCGGCGCGGGCGGGCGGGGAAAGTCGATGTCAGGGGTCAGAGCCCTCACGAGGGCGAGGAGGACCGGATCGCTCCCGGCCAGCCTGCGGGCACGGTCGTAGTAATCCTGTGCTTCCGCTCCGACGGCCACGGCCGGTGAGGTGAGGGCGACCGAGCCGGCACCGGCAGCGAGTCCGAGGGCGGCGAGTTGGCCGAAGCGACGCCTGGACAGGTGGCCGGCTAAGTCGTCGTGTCCGGGGAAATGGGTCATGGCAGTCTCCTGGTTACCGTTCTGACACGTGAGCCGAATCGGGATCACGATAGGCGAAGGAGCCGAGTCGACGTTCGCCACCGTGCGGTTGCAGACCAAGGGTGCTGGCAGCCGGGCCGCCGGGCTGGCCATGGTCTTCAAGCTGGTCGAGTCGGCCCAGGCCCGCTGGCTGGCCGTGAACACACCCCACCTCGTTGCCCTGGTCCGTGCCGGGGCCGATTCGAACGCGGCACCTCGTCGAACGCCCCGAGACCCTCGCGGCGTGAGCAGCCTCAGCTGATCCGCAGAAGCCGGAGGGTGGGGGGGGATCTCAGGCGCTCGCGCGCCGTGGCGATCAAGGCGATGAGTGACGATTATCCGGTCTACGCGTGCGTGTCGCCGTCCATGCCCCCACCTTGGCGTCTCCCCCTACGGGAGACTCAAGCTCCTATGCCTGCCAGCAGCCGACCACTCCTCATCCACAAGTCTTGACAATTCCTCTTCTTGAATCCGTGGAAAACCTCACTGGCCGCGGATGTCATCGTGCTTCTTCGCCGCTTCCAGATGCTGCCTTTCGCCGCGCTACGGCGATACCGCCCGCAATGAGACCGACCGCGGCGAAGAGCACGGCGGACTGCCAAAGTGGCCAGTCGAAAAGTCCAGCCGCAGTGGCAACAACTCCTACGAGGCAGGTAAGAGCAGCGCAACTGACCAAGATCGCCAGGGTGTTCGGACTCTTTCGTTCCACGAGTTCTCTCCTCAGAAGAAGCTCCCGACTGCTCCACCAATCAGGCCGCCCCACATACCGTTCTCTCGCTCCGCTTGCGTTCCGCCTGCAATGGCGGCGCCAGCAGCGCCGCCCCCTGCGCCCCAAAGCGCGCCGGTGACGACAGCGGCGCCAACACATGCGGCGCCGCCAGTACCGATACATGCAGCACCAACTGCTGCTGCGCCGAGTCCGCCGGCCGCTGTGCCAGCGGCAACGCCCACCGCATCAGCTACTGAAGGGCCTGTTGCGAAAGTGGCGCGGTCGCCCGAAGGGCGGCCACGCGGCAGGCGCCGCTTCGTATCAGGCTCCGAAGGACCGCTGTCCCTGCGAGCCGTGGGCCGCGAGCGGAAGACTGCGCAGCGACAGTGCGCTCGGCGCTGGCAGCGCTCCGTGGGCCGCCTCAGCGCGGAACGACTGGAGCAAGTACGCCACCAGACGCCGGGACGCCGCACGGTCACCCGGCAATGCGGTGACCAGACCGCAGTGGGACAACAGGGCCACGGCAAAGTCGGAGGGGTGGAAGTCGGCCCGCAGCACGCCCGCCGCCTGAGCCCTGCGGACCAGGGTCATGAAGTCCTGCTCGGCCTGTTCCCGTACCCGCGCGTGTTCTCGCGTGCTGTCCGGAAAGGCCGCGACGAACGCGGCCGGGAAGCCTCGTTCCTCCCGTTGCAGTTCGCAGACCGTCTCGACCAGTCGCTGGAAGCCCTGCCACGGATCGGGGTCGGCCAGCGCCTCGGTGAGCGCCCGAGCACAGGTGTCCATCTGGTGCGCGAACGCGGCCCGCACCAGGGCGTCCCGCGTCGGGAAACGCCGGTACAGCGTCGCCACGCCGACCCCAGCCCGCCGGGCCACGGTCGCCATGGGCGCGTCGATGCCGTGTTCGGCGAAGACCACGCGGGCGGCCGAGAGGATGCGCTGGCGGTTGCGCCGGGCGTCCGCCCGCAGACTGTCCTGCCCCGCGATCCGAGAGGATTCCCCCACCGCTGTCTCTCACCTCCGGTCAAATGGACGATCTCGTCCGCTTACCAGCCTACGCTCGGCGCCACGATCCCCCCCCCCGTACGGCCACTGGTGGCGAAGGTGAGAACACAACGATGGACGACCGCACGATGAAAGCCGTACTGTTCGACCGCTTCGGCGGCCCCGAGGTGCTGTATGTGGGCCGGGTGCCACGTCCCGGACCGGCCCCCGGCGAGGTCCTCGTGCGCGTGCGCGCGTTCAGCGTGAACGGCGGCGAACGGGCGGCCCGTTCCGGTCGGGTCCGCCTCCTCACCGGCCGGAAGTTCCCGCAGCGCATCGGGCTGGACTTCACTGGCGAGATCGCCGCACTCGGCACCGGCGCGACCGGCGTAGCGGTCGGCGACCAGGTGTGGGGCGTCCTGGGCCGCAGCTCCGGATTCGGCAGCGCCGCCGAGTACGTGACGGTACGGCCCGAGCGGCTCGGCCGGGTCCCGGACGGACTGGACCTCGTGGCCGCCGCCGCGCTGCCGGTGGCCACCACGGCCGTCACGGCCCTCCGCGACAAGGCCGCACTGCGCCCCGGCGAACGGCTGCTTGTACGGGGCGCGGCGGGCGGCGTCGGCAACGCCGCCGTCCAACTGGGACAGGCGTACGGTGCCGAGGTCACGGCCCTGGCCCGGGCCGCCAACCTCGACTTCGTCCGTACGCTCGGTGCCCACCACGCCGTCGATCACCGGACCGTGTCCCCTGCGGAACTGGGACTGTTCGACGTGGTCCTCGACACGGCGGGCACCGACCTGCGTACCGTACGGCGGATGCTGAAGCCGGGCGGACGCATGGTCACCATCGCCTTCGACCTGACGCGGCCCGCCGCCTCGCTGGGCTACATCGCGGCCAGCGCCGTCCACGGACGCGGCCGGGTGCGCTTCTTCAGCGGCAACCCCGAACGTGCGCTCTTCGACGACCTCGCCCGCCAGGTGACAGAGGGGAAGCTGCGGCCGGCGGTGGACACGGTCTTCCCGCTGGAAGAGACAGCGGCCGCACACCGGGCGCTGGAGGCGGGCGGGGTGCGGGGCAAGTACGTGGTCAGGGTCGACTAGGGTTTGTTGGGAAGGTGCTGGTCACAGCCGCTCGTTGAGGACTGCGGCCAACACGGTCGCCTCGTAGCGGACGGCGAGCTTGTCGTATCTCGTGGCCACGGCCCAGTGGCGCTTGAGGCGGTTGATCCCGCACTCGGCGGCATGCCGCTCGCGGTAGTCGGTTTTGTCGAACTTCGGCGGCCGACCGCCTCGGGCACCGAGCTTCTGGCGGTTGCGGACGCGGTCGGCGGGGACCGGGATGGTCGCCTTGATCCCGCGTCTGCGCAGGTAGGCCCGGCTGCGGCGGGAGTCGTACGCTTTGTCGGCCCGCACCCGGTCCGGCCATCTGCGGGGCCTGCCCGGACCAAGGCGAGGTACCCGGATGGCTTCCAGGACCGGCTCGAATTGCGGCAAGTCACCCCGCTGGCCGGCTGTGATCACGACGCTCAGCGGCTTCTGCCCCTGCTCGACGGCCAGGTGGATCTTGGTGGTCAGGCCGCCTCGGGAACGTCCGAGACCATGGTCGGCCGGCTCAACGGCAATGCCGCCGGGCGGTTCCTTTTGCAGATCCCCTTTTTCGAGGCCCCGGCGGCGTGCTGGTGGGCCCGGCAGATGGTGGAGTCGATATTCACGTCCCAGGTGATCAGGCCCTTCGCGTCCGCCTGAGCTTGGAGCTGAGTGACGAACCTGGCCCAGGTGCCATCGCGCTGCCAGCGCCGGAACAGGTCGTAGACCCGTTCCCAGGGCCCGTAGCGTTCCGGCACATCACGCCAGCGAGCACCGGTACGGGTCCGCCACCGGATCCCGTCTATCAGCTGCCGTCGCGTCCACACCGGCGGACGGCCCGCCTTGATGCCCTGCGGCAACAACGGCTCAAGCCGGGCCCACTGTCCATTCGTCAGATCACCACGCCCCCACAGGGCGTGATCATCCACGACCAAGATCCACTTTCGCAACAGACCCTAGCCTTCGTCGGCACACCCGCACCCACAGCCAGAACGGTTCTACGGCTGACGCCCGCGGACATGCCCCACCCCTCGACCGGTCGTTCCGAAGCCACCTATGTGCTTATCGCCATGCCAAAAGACAGAGGGAGTGCAGCGAGGGGACAACGGGTCGAATTGTTTCGAAGGCGGGAAGCGAGGGCCCATACAGTCGGTGGCGCCGTACGGGCCACTCGGCCCTACTTCGATTCCAGGGACTCCTCGAATGCCCGTTCCCCGTCCCAGGGCACCTCATCGCAGGGCTCCACCGCCCCCTTGACCGCGTAGACACTTCCGGCAGGGCTGACCCGACCCGCCGGTTCTGGCTCCTCGAAGACCAGGGAGTCACCGGAACGCAGTGTGTACTCGTGCTTGGTCACCACAGAGGGGTCGCCCGACGAGGTCAGGCTCCAGCGCGGCGGGTAGATCTCACCGCGAGGCTGTGCGCAGACATAGCCGCTCCTGGGCTTGTCCACGCTCACGTTGATGCCCTCGGCCCGGAGCCGCTCGGTCAGTTCCTCCTTCTCCTCCCCGCTCAGCAGGATCTCCTCCATGCTGACCGTGACACTGCCGTCCTCGTGCCGCTCGACGGCGTACGCCTGCGCTCCCCCCGTCGACGCCGGCAGCGCCACCACGCCCCCTGCCGCGGCGACACACGCCGCGAGGGCGACCAGCGCCCGGCGACCGGTGATCGTGCGGCGGCTCACCGGCTCCGGAACCGGCGGGTCCTCGGCCCTGAGAGCGATCTCCCGCTGGAGTTCGTTCAGCAGCCGGTCCTCGAAGGTCTTCGTCGTCCTGGCGCTCATGCCTCTCCCCCTGCGTAGGTGAGTGCTGCCTGCTGCTCGCCGACTCCGGCCGCCGCCGAGCGCAGCGACCTGCGCGCCCGGTGCAGCCGCACCCGGGCGGTGACCTTGCGTATGCCCAGCGCCACGGCAGCCTCGGTGATGCTCAGCTGGTCGACGGCGACGAGTTCGATCACCGCGCGCTCGCCGTCAGGGAGCCTGTCCAGGGCAGCCAGTGCGCGACGCCCGGCCTCCTCGGCGTCGAGCTTTTCCTCCAGCCGGCCGATGTCGTCGCCTTCCAGCAGCCGGCGGCCGGCGATACGGCCCCCGAGCACGTTTTGACGCGCGCTCCTTCGGGCTTCCGCGGCCACCACGTTGCGTGCGATGCCGTACAGCCAGGCCGTCTCGCTCCCGAGGTCGGGGCGGTAGGCACGGGCGGAGTCGATCACCGCGAGGAAGGTCTCGGCGGTGAGATCGGCGACGGTGTGCGGGTCGGTGACCCGCCTGGCCATGAAGCGGGTGACGGTGTCGACATGGCGGCGATAGAAGACCTCAAAGGCGGCCGAGTCGTACATCTCTCCCGGTGGACCGCCCCGGCTTCTGCTGTCGGATGCCAAGGTGTGAACCTCCCGTTGTCCGTCCTGCTGTCACTTCTACTTGGAACAGGGAGCCGAATGCGTTACAGGACGGGCCTGCCGGGAAAGCGAAGAGGCCTTCGCCGCCAGCATCATCCTGATGCTGTTGTGGCGATACATACAGCCCTTCACCTGGAACACTCCCCTCCCGGTGGCCTGCGGGCTGATCCTTGGCCAAACCAGTGCCGCGGCACCCGCAGCGACCAGACGACGACGGCTGTGGGGCCGCGCACTCCCGGTAGCCAGCACCGCGCTGTTCCCGAAATGGGTGGTGGCCCTGGCGGCCGGGCAGCTCGGCCGCCAGGACGCGGAGCGCGACGCCGAACGGCTCGTGCGGCGGGTCGCCGTCCTCGTCCACGGCACCGAGCAGCGGAGCCAACATCATCTCCAGCGACGTGGCCGCCATCCAGTACGCACTCCGGGACCCCGAACTGAGGGACGTCATCATATGTGGCCATTCCGGTTGCACGGCCGTGTCCTTTCTCGTCGACCGCCGCAAGACCTCTCTTCCCTCAGCAGCCAAACGCTGGCTGACGACCGCGAATTCACGGGCGGCGTGTGAAAAAGCGGCAGGGAAAGGCACCCGAGGCGTACCGGGCCGACTGCAGATCGACAACGCAGCACGTGCCCACCTCACGGTGCAAATGGCCAACCTGCTGGAATACCCGACCATGGCGGAACGACGGGCCACCCACGCATTACGCCTGCACGCCTGGTTCTACAACGAGGCAGGGCAGGTCGAATCACTGCCCACGCAGGACCACCTCAGCCCCATCGCGTAGAAAGCCGGGGCGACGCCGCCGGTACCGTACGACAGCCGTCGGCAACCCGGCCCGCAGCCTTCAGTCCTCCACCATCACATCCGCGCCCTCGCCACCGAGCACCGGCTGGAACAGCCCCGTCAGCACCACCACGGCCGCGTCCAACGTCCACAGCAGGGCGGCCGGGAACATACGCGGGTGGCGCAGCGCGTAAAGGCGCACACCGCAGGCCAGGACAGCGGGCACCTGCAGAGACATCGCCAGCGGAATCTCCGCCACATCCGCCAACACGACGCCCAGCGCACCGCACAGGCAGACCACGCTGGACCGGAGCCACACCCCGTAGCGCTCGAGGGTCAGGATCAACAGGCGCTCGCTGGACCCGGGGCCGTCTATCGGCTCAGCGGCCCCGTTCCCCTCGTATCCCTCATGCTGCATAGCAGCAAGGGTGGTAGTGGCAGTCGCGCTCAAAAATCACGGCTGTGAACGAGAGGCGGTCTCGCCCGCTTCCTTGCGCGGATTCCGGTGTGCGCGGCGGCCGGTCCTTGTGGGGCGAACGACCGGCACACTCAGCGACCGGGCCGGGCTACGGTGCCTGTCGTACGGGGCCGACACCGGCAGGGGCATCCGGCATCAAGCCACTGATCTCATGAGTTCGCGCTGCTTCAGTCGCACCCGTACTCCCGTCGTGCAGGAACTCGGGCGATTCGCCCGGCAATCGGAAGGTGGAGCAAAATTGATCAGAATCCGAAGCGGGCGCGCCAAGTCGGCTACGGCCGCGGGGGCCCTTCTGGTCGGCCTCCTCGGCGGCGCTGTCGCCGGCGCGCCGTCTGCGGCCGCCGCTGCGGCTGACTCCCCTTGCAGCTACGGGGCTTACCTTTACAACAAAGTCACAAACCCCACCTCGTACAAGTACGTCCCCTACGCCACCGGCGACGGGTCCAATTGCTGGCTGGACTGGGGGATGAGCAACACGGCCGTCCGCGCCCTCCAGAAGAACCTGAATTCCTGCTACGGATACAGGCTGGCAACGGATGGGGACTTCGGAGACCTCACCGAGTCAGCGCTCGTCGCCGTTCAGAAGAAGGTGGGTGTCAGGGCGGACGGCGATTACGGTCCCAATACGCGGAATGCGATGGTGTGGGCGAACTACAGCATAGAAACCGGGGCACGGATCAGCTGCACCTGACGAACAGCCGATCCACCGCCCGGGCCCCGGCGTGGACCTACGGAACAGTTCGGTCCGCATCCCCTGGCCAGGGGATGCGCGGCTCGGATTCGGACGCCGCCGTGGTGCGCGGCGGCGTTCACTCGACGGCTTGCGGGGCTCCACCCCGGCTATCCCACGTCGCAGGCCGAAGGCGAGTGCGTCCAGGGCTATCTCGCGTTCACCCACGGGTACAAGGCTGCGACAAAAGGACTCCTGGGCCACTGCGAGCTGGAAGGCGTACCGGCTGTCCTGCAGGAGTGTTCACGAATAGGTTGGGCCTGCGGTACGGGGAACGGTTTGAAATCGCTTCCCATCTGCTGTGTGATCGTTTCCCGTGGCTGGGACCGATTCAGTGTGCCCCTGCCTTCCACTCCTGAAGCCACGACGAAGCGTCCCGTCGATGATGATGAAGTTGCCCTCTCCCAGACCGACGAGGGCTTCGTGCAAGCCCGGCGCCCATGCGGCCAGCACCTCCACGGTCTTGCCGACGTAGCGCCAGGCTGTCGCTTCCGACACTCCGAAACCGGCGGCCACCTGGGCGAGGGTCTCGTTCTTCCGCAGGTGGGCCAGAGCCAGCAGGGCTTGCTTGAAGCCCCCCAACTTCCGCCAAGGCGTGCGAAGTTCATGCCTTCGGGCGTAGATGGGCCACGAGACGTGCTCAACCAGCTCGTACGGGACGTCGAGCATGGAAGGGTACGGAACCACGAAAGCCCCCGGCCGATGGCGTGCTGAGTGAGATCACCACACCATCGACGGGGGGCTTCGCCATGTCACCCCATCTGACCAGCCCATTTCATCCCCATGGCGCAGGATGAAAGAGGTTCAGTTACCGCGGGCGATCCACTCCGCGAGGTGGGGGGCTTCGGTGCTGATGATGGTGTTCTCGCCGTGTCCGGTGCGTACTTCCGTGGTGGTAGGCAGAGTAAGGAGTCGGTCCCGGATGGAGCGGATGATGGTGGGGAAATCCGAGTACGTCCGTCCAGTGGCGCCCGGGCCGCCGGCGAAGAGCGTGTCGCCGGTGAAGACGGTATTCAGTAGAGGCGCATAGAGGCAGATGCCTCCAGGGCTGTGGCCGGGAGTGTGAAGCACCTGTAGTTCGGTGCCGGCGACCTGTATACGCTGGTTGTCGGACAGGTAGCCGCCTGGATCGCGATCCGGATGGGTGTGCTTCCACAGCATCCGGTCGTCGAGGTGGACAAGGACGCGTGCTTCGGTCGCGTCGGCCAGGGCAGGTGCCGCGTTGACGTGGTCGTTGTAGGCGTGGGTGCAGACGATGGCCGTGAGCCGCCGGTCGCCGACGGCTGCCAGTATGGCGCCGGCGTCATGGGCGGCATCGATGACTACGGCCTCATGGTCGTCGCCGACGATCCAGACATTGTTGTCGACGTCCCAGGTTCCGCCGTCCAGGCTGAACGTGCCAGAGGTGACGACCCCTTCGATGCGAGCGCAGGCCATCAGAACGTCACCACCGAGCGCAGGACGTCGCCCTTGTGCATACGAGCGAAGGCGTCCTCGACCTCGTCCAGGGCAATGGCCTCGGTGACGAAGGCGTCCAGGTCCAGGCGGCCCTGGCGGTAGAGGTCGATGAGCATCGGGAAGTCGCGGGAGGGCAGGCAGTCGCCGTACCAGGACGATTTGAGGGCTCCGCCGCGCCCGAAGATGTCCAGCAACGGCAGTTCGAGTCTCATGTCAGGGGCGGCCTACGGCCTCGATGACGACGTCGGCTCCGAAGCCCTCGGTCAGCTCACGGATCGCCTCGACGGGGTCGGTCTTTACCGGTCCGTTCACAATGCCGACGGCCGAAGCAGGCTGTGCCGCCCCGACTATGTGTGTCGTCACGTGTCTAACTTGTCCTTCGGTTCCGGTGCCATCGGTCATTGAGTCTCCGCGGGCTCGGGTGACGCTGGTGCATCCTGCGGCGAATCGCCGCTCCAGGTAGGGCTTATAGGGATCCAGTCTGCTGGGCCGGGGCGGATACTCGCGGAAGGTGTCCTGCCAGCGTGCCGGCGTTCGCGTATCTGAGCACGGTGTTGAGGCCCCAGCCCAGGTGCCGGGCGATCGCCCGGCGTGAGTGACCTTGAGCAAGCAGCTCGTGGACCAGGGCGTGTGCTGCCTTCTTCCGCCCGGCCCGTCGACCCAAGGGTGCCGAGTCGTCCTGCGGCCGACCGGAAGCCCCTCCGGTGGCCTCCGGCAAAATGCTGCTGGGCGAAGGATTGCGCAGGCAGTCGCGGTGGGCGGCAACGCAGGTCTCCACGCCGGGGTGGCGAGTCAGCCAGGCGGCCAGCGGCCCGGCCTCGCGGGTCGGGAGTACGTCGACCACGCGATGGTCTTCGACGCTGGTCAAGACGGTGGAGTAAGTCTGGCCGCGGCGGATCGCGAAGTCGTCCACGCCCAGCACGCGCGGAGTACCGAACTGCGGATCGGGCAATGCAATGACCCTCCGTAACAAGGTCATCCGGTCGGCTCCGAAGCCCAGCTGGGCCGCCAGCCGGGCGCCGGCCCGCCCGGCCAGCGCGAGCCCCCCCCTCGCTCCAGGGCGCGGTTGAGCCGCGTGGTGAATCGTGCGTGCGGAGCGGCGAGCCGCGAGAACGGCTCGGCGAATGTCCGGCGCGGGCAGTCCGCCGCTCCGCAGATGAAGCGCCGGACCGTCAGCCGGATCACGAAGCCCTGCTCAGCGAGTGGAAGGTCCTTCAGCCTGCGCTGGTAGCGGTCGTGGACTCGGTCCGAGAAGCGGTCGCAGTCCGGACATACAGAGCCGGCCGCGCGGCCTCTCGCCGCCACCTCGACCGTGCCGAACGCGGCTGTGACCGCCTCGACATCCACATCATCGATTCCGTCGAACACCAGCCAGTCCCAGAACGGTGCATCGGTCTGCATGACCAGCACCATCACCGGCCACAACCGGCTGCGGCAGCGGGCGGCAGGTACCTGAGGGAGCGTCAACTCCGGGCGTTAGGCCACAAGGCGTACGCGGTCTCACGCGAACCCGTCTCCTCGCAATCGAACAACGGGTAACGCTCTGCGACGGCTCCCCAAGATCTTTGCCAGAACCCAAGAACCATCGACAAACGTTGCTCACCCCCGCTTACGAAACCAGGACGGCCTCTACCAGCTCCACCCACTACTCACCGGCGGAAAGGTCTCCTCCGCCGTCATGCTGATCCCGGAGATCAAGGCCGCCGAACCCGAGCGCTTCACCGAGCAGCGACGTGCCCGGTTCGCCGCTCAGGTGGCCAACCTCGCCGCTACTGGCTGAACAACCCCACCCGGGCCCCTCGCAGGCCCTCCAGCACTAGGCACGGTCCGGGCCCAGGGCGTCGCGGACGGCGGTCAGAATGGCCTCGGTGTCGGCGCCCAGGGCGCGGGCGGACGAAGTGAAGTCACGGGCGAGAGTGGCGAGTTGGACAGTGTGCGGGCGGGTCGGGCCGGGTGGCGGCGCCGCCACCCGGGTGCCCGCGCCCCGACGGGTGCGGATCAGCTCGCCGGCCTCCAGCTCACGGTAGGCGCGGGCGACGGTGCCCGGTGCCAGCCCGAGGTCCGTGGCCAGCTGGCGCACGGTCGGCAGCCGGTCGCCCTCGGCCAGCCGCCCGGTGACGATCAGCGCGGCGAGCTGCGCGCGGATCTGCTCGTACGGCGGGACCTGGCTGGTGGTGTCGACGCGGACGGCGGCCTCACTCATCGTCGTAGGACCCCTCTGCCGCCGCCTCGTCGGCGACGGCCCGCGGTGCCACCACGGTGACCAGGGACCAGACGGCGGTGAACAGGTTCAGCAGGGCCAGCGGGTAGAACACCCAGAAGGTGAGCACGCCCAGCGCGTTGGCGCAGCCCGTCTCCGTCAGCGCGAGGGAGACCATCAGCACGGCGTACAGCTGCTGGCTGGACACCAACAGGCCCCAGGCGCCGGTGACCGCCCACGCGCGGTCGCGGCGCTGCTGCTCCTCACCCGGACCGTGAGCGATGCGGCGCAGGGCCCAGACGCAGGTGGGGGTGGCTATGGCGAGCGCGCCGAACATCGGGAGGGTGTAGTACAGGCCGGGCCAGGGGCCGGCGGTCGCCCGCATCCCGTTGCAGGTGAGGGTGAGGACCTTCCCCGTGCTGAAGACGCGGTCGGGGTCGACGGAGGCCGTGGCGGCCGTGATCACCAGCAGGACGACGAGGGAGAGCCCCTGGAGGGCGATCAGGGGACCCATGTGCGGCGGCACATGGTCTCTGACCAGGCGTGGTGCGAGACTCGCGGTGCGTACCGCCTCCTGGGGGCGCAGGGTCAGGGCGTCGGCGAGCAGGACACCCGCCACCGCGCACAGGCCGAAGGCCGTGAGGCAGAACACGACGCGCTGCTCGAACTCGACGTCCCCCAGTGTGGACAGCGCCTGCGCGACCACGAGGCCGATGGCCAGACCGGACCAGCGGGCGTAGTGGTCGGCGTGGTCGAGCAACCGGTACTGGGGCGGGGCGGTGTCGAGCATGCGGAGATCCCCCCGGATCATCTTGTATCAAGCGGTGAGTACAAGATGCCGTGGCCGGGGATCTTGTGTCAAACATTCGATACAAGGCGGTGCGAGGGGAAGAACGGTTTCGGAGCGGGGCGGTTCCCGTGACGCGACGGGGGAGCGGCCGGCGGACGGGGAGGCGGCCGGTTCGACGGGGAGGCGGCCCGCGGTGGGTGGAGCCGCCCAACTTCTGGCCGACGTCGTAGTCGGCCAAGTGGTCGAAGCCGCGCGAGCGCCGGAGACTGATGTCATGGAGCTGCCCGAAGCGTACGAAGGCAGAGCTCAGGCGGAGCGCGAGGACGGCTCGGTCGTCTCGGTGTCCGCCGAGTTGACGGTCACCGAGGACCGCACCACAGAGAACCCGCCGAAGGGCCCGCTACCCGAGTGGACGGCCGAGCTGGGACCACTCACGGTGGACGGTGGCGAGCCACTACCTCTGAACATCGGTGAGCGACTCGTCCTCATCCTCGACGAGGACCGCAGCCGCTGGCCCTGCTACGTCAAGCGGTCGCACGAGCGCCGTAGGCAGCACACGGTGGTCTGGTACGAGGTCCGCGGAACATCAGCGTGACCCCAGGCCTTCGCGGCCGGGTCGAGGCCGGATCGCTCGTCCCGCAGACAGATCGGGAGCAGCCGTACGGGAGCCTCGACTATGCCCCGTGTCCGAGCGCACCGAGGGTCTCGGCGACATTGAGTGCGATCAACACCTGGGCGTGACCGACTTCTTCGGCTACCGCAGGCATCGGCTTGGTGTCGGCTGCCAGGCAGGCGAAGTACACCCGCGGCGGTGTGGGCTCCGGTTCCGGCCCAGGACTCAGGGCTCAGGGCTCAGGGCGATGACCGTCACGGCACCGGCGCAGATCAGCCCCGCTATCGCGGCGAGTCCTTTAACGCGGTTCACCGGTCGGCGCTGAAGTGGTCGAGGAATTCGTCGCTGCAGTCGTACGCGCCGACCGGGGTTCGTGTGAAGGACAACACGCCGTCGTCATTGCCTTCCTGCTTGGCTTTGGCCAGTTGCGTCTCGATGTCCGCGATGTACTCGGCGCACTCGGCGCTGACGGGCTTCTCGGGCTGCGGGTCAGGCGCCGGGGAGGTGTTGAGTGCGGCGGTGGCGGCTATAGCGGCCGCGCACAGCACCGCCCACGCGGCGACCCACGTGCGGCGGCTCATCCGTAACGGCTTCGGCATCCCGGCATCCTAGGAGCACCGCGCGGGCTGGCGGTGGTTGGTGCTGCGATCACCGCTCTGATCCGCGCCACGGTCCACCGCTGGTCCTCCCAGCCGTGCTCGGCAGGCCCGAGCGCCAACTCCTTTTCCAGTTCGGCGAACTGGCCATCGGAGAGCTTGGGCAGTTTCGGCGGCCCCGCAGAGACCAGGGCATCCATCCCGCCCCGCCGCCAGGCCCGCACACTGGAACAGGACCGCACTGACAGCCACCGCCTTCGTCGATACCGGAGTCAGGCGCAGCCCCGTGATGCAGAGGGTGTACCAGTCCATCGCCACCGTCAACTCGGCCTGCACCCAGCGCAACGTCTGCGGGTCGAACGCGAACACGTCCAGGCGGGTGGTGTCCATCAGCACGTACTCACCCGGCCGCGTCGGCCGCAGCTTCCCGTTCGGCCCCTCCCGGCGGGCGGCGATGTCCCTGTTGCGCTGCGTGCTCAGCCGGAACCGCGGATGCCGCGCCTCCAGCCCGGCCAGGATCCGAAACGCCGTCGCCCTGCTCGGCTGCCGTACGACCTCCGGACCGAACCGGGCAATCACCCGGGCCCGGGTGCGTTCGATCACCAGCGTCCGCGACGGCTTCGACTCACCCGTGTGCTCGACCATCACCTCCAACGCCGTCTCCACCCACCGCTGGTCGGCCGCGGGCCGCAGAGCCCCCGATCGCTTCCGCCTCGGTGCGAGGCCGGCCTCGCCATGCCGTCGAAAGTCGGCGAGCCACCGCTCGACGGTGCGTACCGTGACGCCGAGTTCTGCTGCCTTGGCCGCCTTCCTGCTTTCCATCGGCACCGACAGGCCGTACGGCTCCCGGGGTTCACCGCCGACCGCCAGCTCGGAGCTGCCCGAGCGGAAGCCGGTCAGAACCTCCCGCACATGACCGGCTCGCTCGATGGCCAACACGCGCTCGTCGTGGCTGAGCTGGTCGAGGATCACCGAGGCGATGTCCTCGGCATCCGTTCCAGAAGGACCGGGACCATCGGGGATCACGCGGGCGCGGTCGGAAAACAGCAGTTCCTTCAGTGTCAGGCGCTGTATACGGCCGTGCGCGTCGCTCAGGACCACCTCGTTGCCCGCCGTGGTCGCCGCCAGTTCGACCACCTCGAACGCCTGGCCGTCGTAGAGGAAGCGGGTTCCCACACCGACACGCGTACCAGCAGTGCCACTCACCGCAAGCTCCCCAGCACGGTCGAGGGCCCCAGCGGGAGGGCCAGGTCGAAGCTCAACTCGTGCGTCCACAGCAGATGGCACAGCGTGGCCTTCACACCCCTCGGCATGCCCAGCAAAACGCCCGACGGCATCCCCCAGCACGACACCATCCAACTGAGCGGCGCGTATCTCCCGAAGGAGGACGGGACTGAACAGCCAAGCACGGCGGATAACCCGCCAAGAAGCGGACGTTCTCCAGCTCTGTCCGTAACGGCTCACTCCACACTTCGTAACGCCAGCCGCGACACTCCACCGCCTGCCGGGTCCAGGCGAATGTGAGAGCCACCTCCGGCCTCGACAGCCGTCGACGCGGCTTGACGTCCACGACGACCAGATCCTTCTTCGCTGTCAGCAGGAAATCCGGGATGTGCTTACGCAGCTTTCCCTCTACTACAGATTCCAACAAGAACGGCTGGGCGGCAATGCACTGGACCCAGGGATCAAAATCGGCGAACAATAAACGCGCCAATTCCAGCCGCGATTCATACCTGACGTGAGAACGCGTGGTCGCCGACCAGTACGTCCCCGAGTAATGCCGTTGCCCCTGGTACCAGCGGAAGGTCCGCCACGGCACCGCTGACTCAAGAGCCTCAACCGTCACAGCCGCCCACGGCTGGTAGCGGATACCACCGCTTCGACTCCGAGTGCTGACCATGGCTTCCACAACCGCCACCCCCCGACCTTCTAGACGGCCCTGATCTTGGGGCTCCCGGCCTTCTGGCCCGGCATGACTTTTGCCCCCTGTCGACCATGACCCGGGGGTGGTCCTACGTTGTTGATGGGTCGGATGGGCTGTCGTACGGTCCGGAGGATCCAGTGGCCCCGGGTATGGCTTGGGGGTGGTTGCCTTCGATGGTTCCTGTGACACCTGGCCTCCCGGGGCCGCACGACGACTCGACCACTGATGAGGAGCTGCGGGCCATGCTCGACAAGCTCACGGCCAAGTACGGCCGGGTCCTGGTCGTCGTGGACCAGCCCGCCTCGATCGGTGCTCTGCCACTGGCCGTAGCCCGCGACGCGGGCTGCGAGGTGGCTATCTGCCGGGCCTGACGATGCGGCGGATCGCGGACCTCTATCCCGGTGAGGGCAAGACCGACGCCCGCGACGCGGCGATCATCGCGGACGCCGCCCGCACCATGCCCCACACGCTCCGCTCGATCGAGCTGACGGACGAAACCATCGCCGAACTCCACATGATCGTCGGGTTCGACGACGACCTCGCGGGCGAGGTCACCCGGGTCGCGAACCGGCTCCGCGGCCTGCTCACCCAGATCCACCCGCACCTCGAACGGGTCCTGGGGCCACGCATCCAGCACCCGGCCGTGCTCACGCTGCTGGAACAGTTCGGCTCGCCCAAGGCGATCCGCAAGGCCGGACGACGGCGCCTGATCACGCTGCTGCGGCCGAAGGCGCCCAGAATGGCCGAGCGGCTGGTCGAGGACATCTTCACCGCACTCGACGAGCAGACCGTCGTCGTCACGGGGACCGACGCAGCCGCGGTGATCGTGCCCAAGCTCGCGAAGAACCTGGCCGGCCTGCTCGACCAGCGCAAGGAACTGGCCGCGGACATCGAGGAGTTGCTCAAGTCGCACCCTCTTTCCGAGCTCCTGACGTCGATGCCGGGGATAGGCGTCAGGACCGGAGCCAGGATCCTCATCGACGTCGGTGACGGCACCGCCTTCCCGACCGCAGGCCACCTCGCCGCCTATGCCGGGCTCGCTCCGGTGACCAGGCGGTCGGGGTCCTCGATCCGCGGCGAAAGCCCGTCCCGCAGAGGCAACAAGCACCTGAAACGGGCCTTCTTCCTCGCCGCGTTCGCTCACTGTCCGACCCGGCCTCCCGGGCCTACTACGAGCGGAAGAAGGCCGAGGGCAAGCGGCACAAGCAGGCCCTGATGTGTCTCGCACGCCGCTGCGTCGACGTGCTCTTCGCGATGCTCCGCGACGGGACGTACTTCGAACCTCAAGCCGTCCCCCAAACCGCCAAAAACATCACCAATCAACCGACCCGCCCCTTGGCGAAAGAGATAGGGGCACCCCCCGCACAATGCCCATCAGCCGGGCCCGGCGGCTCAGCGGAGGACCCGGCCGTGACCCGGGTGCGGACGCCACCGCATGTTCGTCGGGGCGGATATAAACATGCTTGGTACAACAGCCGCTGGATGACGGTGAGTCAAGTGGTGAAGGCTGGGTGGGTGCCCCAAACCATTACCCCGGTCGCCGACTGCGACTTCGTCCTGGTGGCCCGACGAGCGGATGGGCTTGACGACCTGGCCCTCGAACCACACACGGCCGACAGAGCCTTGGACGTCATGCGCGCATCTCGGCACGCACGAAGACGTCGCGCCGCTCGCCAAGGCCACTCCATCCAAGGACAACCGCCTGCTCACCCTCGGTGCCCTCGCTCCAGTCCAGCTGATTCGTGCGTGACGCGGGCCGTTCCCGCCGGTCCACGGCTGGGGAGAGCCGGCCTGCGTGCCGAGCCCGGAGTCACCTGCCCGCCGTGCTCGACGCCCTCCGGTCGCCGAATCCACCCTGCCGGCCGACGACACGCCCCCTTGACTGCCTCCTGTTACCTGGAACAGCCCGTCTGAGCACCCGGTGCACCCTCGCGATCGACGCGACCACCGCTACACCCTTCACGGCCACCCGTACCCACACCGAGGGAGCGTGGACATGTCCACCGAACGTCCCGACCCAGCCTTGACTTCCCCCGCCGACCTCCCTGCGTCCCCCTCTGCGCCGTCGCGACGTACCTTTATCGCCACGAGCACGGCCATCGGCGGAACGGTCGTGGCCAGCGGCCTGGTCGCCGGGCCGCCTCCGCTCGGCACCGAGGCGGCGGTGGCTGCCGAGGCGGCTCCCGGCAGCCGCGTCTCCTTGACGGTCAACGGTGTCCGGCGCGCCGTCACGGTCGACAACCGCACCTCGCTCCTCGACCTGCTGCGCGAGCGCCTGGGCCTGACCGGTTCGAAGAAGGGCTGCAACGCGGGTGCCTGCGGGGCTTGCACGGTCCTGGTCGACGGGCAGCGAGTCAACTCCTGTCTGACGCTGGCGGTGCGTCTGGAGGGCGCCGAGGTCACCACCATCGAGGGCCTGGCCAAGGGCGACCGGCTTCATCCGTTGCAGCAGGCGTTCATCGACCAGGACGCCTTCCAGTGCGGCTTCTGCACACCGGGGCAGATCGTGTCCGGTGTCGGGTGCATCCAGGA
>NZ_JBFAHW010000116.1:0-32209 GCF_040654355.1 Streptomyces sp. NPDC050704
CGGTACGTCGCAGTCCGCCGCGTAGGGCTCCTGCAATCAACGGCTCCCGTCAAAACTGACAGCCGTACACCCGGAAGGCGGCGGACTCGACGTACCGGCACGGCCCCGCCCCCACCCCCACCGGCCAGCAGGCGCACCCCGCTCACCCCTCGGCCGGAATCACCGCCGACACCCGAAACCCCCCGGCATCAGTGGGCCCGGACACAAACACCCCACCCAGCCCGGCAACCCGCTCCTTCATCCCGAGCAACCCGTTCCCCCCACTGGGCAACCGCGCATCCGACGCCGCCCCCAACTCCGGCGGAGGCCCGTTCTCGACCTGCATGGCGATCTCGGAAACCCGATGCGCCAACCGCACCCGAGTCTTCGCCCCCGCCGCATGCTTATGGACGTTCGTCAACGCTTCCTGCACCACGCGATAAGCGGTCTGCTCCACCGCGGCCACATACCCCCGCGGCTCCCCCTCCACAGACAGATCGACGACCATCCCGGCCGCGGCCGACTGCCCGACCAACTCATCAAGATCGGCAAGACAGGGCCCCTCCGCCGCATCCTCGTCAACCACCCGCGACGCCGCAGCGGCCGCAGCCGCCGCAACCCCCACCGCGGCAAGCGGCACAGGCTGCACCCGCACAGACGCCGACGAAGACGAAGCTGAAGAAACGGCCCCCTCCCCCGTACGCAACACCCCGAGCATCTCCCGCAACTCGGTCAACGCCTGCCGCCCCATGTCCCCCACCAGAGACGCGTTCTTCACAGCCTTCTCGGGATCCTTCCGGGCAACGGCCTGCAGCGCGGCCGCATGCACGACCATCAGACTCACCCGATGCGCGACCACGTCGTGCATCTCCCGAGCGATCCGCGTCCGCTCCTCGTTGCGCGCCCACTCCGCCCGCTCCTCGGCCCGCTCGGCCAGCAGCTGCAACTCCCGCTCCAGCGAGTCAGCCCGCTCCCGCAGACTCTCCATCAGCCGCCGCCGCGCCCCCACGTACAGCCCGAGCAGAATCGGCGGCGCGGTCAGCCCGATCGAGGTCGTGATGGACACGAACGGCACGCCCCACTCCCCCATGCCGCCCATTTCACCGCTCACCATCCCCTGGTGCGCCCGCACGTACACGACGATGAACATCCCGACCATCGACATGCCCGCGAGCGCCCCGATGATCCGCCGCGGCATCTCGCACGTGGCGAGTGTGTAGAGCCCGACGAGCCCCATCAGGAACCCCATCTGGGCGGGCGTGATGGCGATGGAGACAAGAACGACGGCGATCGGCCACTTCCGCCGCAGCAGCAGAACGGACCCCGCGACCACCCCGAAGACAACCCCGACGGGCTCCGCCAGACCCGCGGCATCCGCGAACGGGCTCCCCAGGATCCCGCACTCCACCGCGGACACCACCGCGAGGCTCCCGTCGAGCACCGCACTGCGCCACCTCGCCCACCACCAAGGCCCGGTCAGGGCCGCGGTGTGGTCTTCCCCCGTCGTGGTCATGCCTCCAGCCTACGATTGCGAGGCGCCGCTTTTCCGGTGAGTTTCGCGTATTGGCCTACACCACTCACCGTAATCGAACAGATGCGAAACCGGCCGGTATCCCTCGAACTGCCGAATCGCCCGCCGTTCGACCTCTTCGGGTACGTGATCCACCGTCGCACGGAAGCCACTCGGTACGGCATAGTGTTGGGTGCCGATTCGACGACCTGACCAAATGTCCGATTCAGTCGAATTCCATCCCCCGTGGTGTAATTGGCAGCACTGTGGCTTTTGGTGCCATCTGTCCGGGTTCGAGTCCTGGCGGGGGAGCAATACCCGGTTCGGGGCCCGACAGCCAAGTCGGGCCCCGCTCACATTTCCCCCCCACAACACCCCGGTATCCTGCGGATGTCCCCACCCATCCAAAGCCGAAGGGCATCCCCGTGAGCGCCAACCGCCCGGCAGCCGTCGTCGTCCTTGCAGCGGGTGAGGGCACCCGTATGAAGTCGGCCACACCCAAGGTCCTGCACGACATCTGTGGCCGCTCCCTCCTGGGCCATGTACTCGCCGCCGCAACCGAGTTGGAGCCCGAGCACCTGGTCGTCGTGGTGGGACACGCCCGCGAGAAGGTCACCGCGCACCTCGCGGAGACCGCCCCCGGCGTACGGACGGCCGTGCAGGCCGAGCAGAACGGCACCGGTCACGCGGTCCGGATGGGCCTGGAGGAGCTGACCGACGGCGTCGACGGCACCGTGGTCGTCGTCTGCGGCGACACCCCGCTGCTCACCGGCGAGACCCTGCGCAGGCTCGCCGCGACCCACACCGCCGACGGCAACGCCGTCACCGTGCTCACCGCCGAGGTCCCGGACGCCACCGGCTACGGCCGCATCGTCCGCGACCACGTCTCCGGCGCCGTGACCGCGATCGTCGAGCACAAGGACGCCACCGAGTCCCAGCGCGCCATCCGGGAGATCAACTCCGGGGTCTTCGCCTTCGACGGGCAGCTGCTCACGGACGCCCTCGGCAAGGTCCGTACGGACAACAGCCAGGGCGAGGAGTACCTGACGGACGTCCTCGGCATCCTCCGGGAGGCCGGGCACCGGGTCGGTGCCTCCGTCGCGGGCGACCACCGCGAGGTCGCCGGCATCAACAACCGCGTACAGCTCTCCGAAGCCCGCCGCATCCTCAACGACCGGCTGCTGGAGCACGCGATGCTCGCCGGCGTCACCGTCATCGACCCGGCCTCGACCTGGATCGACGTCACCGTCACCTTCGAGCAGGACGCGATCGTGCACCCCGGCACCCAGCTCCAGGGCGCCACGCACCTCGGCGAGGGCGCCGAGGTCGGCCCCAACACCCGCCTGAACGACACGAAGGTGGGCGCGGGGGCGCGGCTCGACAACACGGTGGCCAACGGCGCCGAGGTCGGCCCCCAGGCGAACGTGGGCCCGTACGCGTATCTCCGTCCCGGCACCCGCCTCGGGCTGAAGGTCAAGGTGGGTACGTACGTGGAGACGAAGAACGCGACGATCGGCGAGGGCACGAAGGTCCCGCACCTCTCCTACGTCGGCGACGCGACGATCGGCGAGCACTCGAACATCGGCGCCGCGAGCGTCTTCGTGAACTACGACGGCGAGGCCAAACACCACACCACCGTCGGGTCGCACTGCAAGACGGGAGCGGACAACATGTTTGTGGCGCCTGTCACGGTCGGGGACGGTGCGTACACCGCGGCGGGCTCGGTCATCACGAAGGACGTACCGCCCGGTTCGCTGGCCGTGGCCCGGGGCCAGCAGCGGAATATCGAGGGCTGGGTGGCCCGGAAGCGTCCGGGCGGCGCGGCCGCCAAGGCCGCCGAAGCGGCGGAGTCGGCGTCCCTGGAGGCGGGCGGCGAAAGCTGACCGGAAAGCGCCGGGTCCGACTCGGCGTACCGTGGTAGGCGCACACCCCGCACCCCCAGCTGAGACCACCTCTCAACACCCAGCTGAGACACCTCTGAGGAGACAGTGCTGTGACCGGGATCAAGACGACCGGCGAGAAGAAGATGATGTTCTTCTCCGGCCGCGCTCACCCCGAGCTTGCCCAGGAGATCGCCCACCAGCTGGGTGTCGGGGTCGTCCCGACGAAGGCCTTCGACTTCGCCAACGGTGAGATCTACGTCCGCTACGAGGAGTCGGCCCGCGGCGCCGACTGTTTCCTGATCCAGAGCCACACGGCCCCGATCAACAAGTGGGTCATGGAACAGCTGATCATGATCGACGCTCTGAAGCGGGCCTCCGCCCGGAGCATCACCGTGATCGTGCCGTTCTACGGTTACGCCCGGCAGGACAAGAAGCACCGGGGACGTGAACCGATCTCGGCGCGTCTGATCGCCGACATGATGAAGACGGCGGGCGCCGACCGCATCCTGACGGTCGACCTGCACACCGACCAGATCCAGGGCTTCTTCGACGGCCCGGTGGATCATCTCTTCGCGCTGCCGATCCTGGCGGACTACGTGGGCACCAAGGTGGACCGCTCCAAGCTGACCGTCGTGTCCCCGGACGCCGGCCGCGTGCGCGTCGCCGACCGCTGGTGCGACCGGCTCGGCGCCCCGCTCGCCATCGTGCACAAGCGCCGCGACAAGGACGTCGCCAACCAGGTCACCGTCCACGAGGTGGTCGGTGACGTGGAGGGCCGGGTCTGCGTGCTGGTCGACGACATGATCGACACCGGCGGCACGATCTGCGCCGCCGCGGACGCGCTGTTCGCGCACGGCGCCGAGGACGTCATCGTGACGGCGACGCACGGTGTGCTCTCCGGTCCTGCCGCGGACCGGCTGATGAACTCCAAGGTCAGCGAGTTCATCTTCACGAACACGCTGCCCACCCCCGGTGAGCTGGAGCTCGACAAGATCACGGTGCTGTCGATCGCGCCGACGATCGCGAGCGCGGTGCGCGAGGTCTTCGAGGACGGCTCGGTGACCAGCCTCTTCGACGAGTAGCAGGCCCTGAGGCCGGTAGCACCCGGTCGATCGACGGGTCCTGTAGATCGATTTCATGTCCGGCCTCCCCGCCGCGTAAGCTGTCACAGTTGCTCGGCGAGGGAGGCCGCACTCTTTGGGTGTGGCGGTCCGTTATCGACGCGCTCTTCGTAGCAGGCCGATTGTTTGGCCGGGTGACCTTCTTCCCACGTTCTACGAGGAGTGCACATGGCCGACGTAAAGCTTGCCGCCGAGACCCGTACCGAGTTCGGCAAGGGTGCCGCGCGCCGCATCCGCCGCGAGAGCAAGGTTCCCGCCGTTGTCTACGGCCACGGCGGCGACCCGGTCCACATCACGCTGCCGGGCCACGAGCTGCAGCTCGCCCTGCGTACCCCGAACGTCCTGCTCTCCCTGGACATCGAGGGCAAGACCCAGCTCGCGATCCCGAAGGCCGTCCAGCGTGACGCCATCAAGGGCTTCCTGGAGCACGTCGACCTGCTGCTGGTCCGCAGCGGCGAGAAGGTCAACGTCGAGGTCTACGTCCACACCGAGGGCGAGCTGGCCCCGGGTGCCTTCCTCCTCGAGCACGTGCTGAGCACGCTGACCGTCGAGGCCGAGGCCACGCACATCCCCGAGTCGGTCACCGTGTCCATCGCGGGCCTGGAGGCCGGCGCCTCCATCCTCGCCAAGGACATCCCGCTGCCCGAGGGCACCACGCTGGCCATCGACGAGGACGCCGTCGTCCTCCAGGTCCTGGCCGCGCAGGCCGAAGAGGCCGCCGGCGAGTCCGCCGAGGGCGAGTCCGCCGAGGCCTGATCCGCACCGGATCACCGTGTGCCGGCCGCCGCTCCCGAGGGGGCGGCGGCCGACGCGTATCCGCCGTTCAAGGACACCTGCCGCTCAAGGACCCATGGGAGACACGGACGTGAGCACGGCCACGGAACCAGGCGCGCCCTGGCTGATCGTGGGGCTCGGCAACCCCGGCCCCGACTACGCCATGAACCGCCACAACGTGGGCTTCATGGTCGCCGACCTCCTCGCCGGGCGGATCGGCGGCAAGTTCAAGCGGGCCGGCAAGGCGCAGGCCCAGGTGATCGAGGGGCGCATCGGCCCGCCCGGACCGGCGAACCGCCGGGTGATCCTGGCCAAGCCGATGTCGTACATGAACCTCTCCGGCGGCCCGGTCACGGCCCTGCGCGACTTCTACAAGGTGCCGACCGGGAACATCGTCGCCATCCACGACGAGCTCGACATCGACTACGGCGTGCTGCGCCTGAAGCTGGGCGGCGGCGACAACGGGCACAACGGCCTCAAGTCCATGACCAAGGCGATGGGCCCGGACTACCACCGCGTCCGCTTCGGCATCGGCCGCCCGCCGGGACGCATGCAGGTCGCCGACTTCGTCCTGAAGGACTTCGCCTCGGCGGAGCGCAAGGAACTGGACTACTTCGTGGACCGCGCGTCGGACGCGGTGGAGTGTCTGGTGATCGAGGGTCTTGAGCGGGCGCAGGGGACGTACAACTCGTGAGGCCGGCCGCCTGAAACCGGCCGCCTGAGGCCGGATACCGGAGGCCCGGCCTCCGTGAGGCTTGCCACCCCGGCCGCCGAAAGATCCGTACAACACGAGACTTGTCCCCCGGCCGGAACACCGCCGGGGCCCCACCGGAGTTGACCGGGCGCGCGGCCATGGCCAAGGATCTCCGCCATGCCTGCCCTCACCTCCCGCCAGAACGCGTTCGCGGCGCTGCGGTTCGGGCAGCTCGCGGTGATGGGGACGGTCGCGGTGCTGATCCTGATCGCGGGCGTCTGGGCCTCCTGGGGCACCGCCCAGCACGTGATGCTCACCAAGGGCCGCGAGCGCGGCACGATGACGGTCACGCGGTGCGCCGACGACCGGTGCACGGGCCCGTACCAACCCACGTCGGAGGGATCCACCGCGCGCGAGCGGGTCGTTCTCGACAGCGACATCGCGGTGGAGAAGGGCCGGACGTACACCGTCGTCGTGAAGCCCGGCAGCGACGACGTCGTCCGTTCGGGCCCCGGCGGACTCCTCTACGCCTGGGTCCCGCTCGGCGGCGCACTCCTGCTCGCGTCGGTGGTGGTCGCGGGCGGACTGCGGCTGACCCGTCTCGCGTGGGTCTTCGGCGGCGCGGGACTGACGCTGGTCACGGCGGCGTTTCTGGCGCTCTGAGTCCCGGGCGGCGGGCCCGCGGCTCCCCGCGCCCCAAAGGGGCGCGGGGAACTGCGCGACCAGCCACAACAAACCCGCGGACAACACACAACACTCCGGCGGAACGCATCGGCGGTCAGCCGGTGTTGCGCAGGCCCGCCGCCACACCGTTGACCGTCAGAAGCAGCGCCCGGGACAGCAGCGGGTCGGGCTCCTCGCCGGCGGCGGCCGCGTCGCGCTGCCGCTTGAGGAGGGCGACCTGGAGGTAGGAGATCGGGTCGAGGTAGGCGTCGCGGATGGAGAAGGTCTGCCGCAACACGGGGTGGGCGTCGAGGAGTTCGCGCTCACCGGTGATGCGAAGGACCTCGCGCACGGTCAGCTCGTGCTCGGCCCTGATGGTGTCGAAGACGTGCTTCAGGTCGTCCGGGACGAGCGTGTCGACGTAGTGACTCGCGATCCGCAGGTCCGTCTTGGCGAGGGTCATCTCGACGTTGGAGACGAAGTTGCCGAAGAAGTGCCACTGCTCGTGCATCTCCTCCAGCACGCTGTCGAGGCCGGCCTCGCGCAGCGCCTTCAGCCCGGAGCCGACGCCGAACCAGCCCGGCACGATCTGCCGCGACTGGGTCCAGCCGAACACCCACGGGATGGCCCGCAGCCCGTCCAGACCGGCCCCGGAGTCCGGGCGCCGCGAGGGCCGCGAGCCCAGGTGCAGGTCGGCGAGCTGGTCGACGGGGGTGGCGGCGAAGAAGTACGCGGGCAGGTCCGGGTCCTCGACCAGCCTGCGGTACGCGCCGTGCGCGGCGTCCGAGACCAGGTCCATCGCCGCGTCCCAGCGGGCCAGCGCGTCGTCCGACTGGCGGGGCGAGGTGTGCAGCGCGGAGGCCTGAAGGGTGGCGGCGACGGTCAGTTCCAGGTTCTCCCGCGCGAGCGAGGGCACCAGGTACTTGTCGGAGATGACCTCGCCCTGCTCGGTCACCTTGATCTCGCCCTCCAGGGTGCCCCAGGGCTGGGCGAGGATCGCGTCGTGCGAGGGGCCGCCGCCGCGGCCGACGGTGCCGCCCCGGCCGTGGAACAGCCGCAGCCGCACCCCGTACCGGTGGGCCACGTCGCGCAGCCGCCGCTGCGCCCGGTGGATCTCCCACTGCGAGGTGGTGATGCCGCCGAACTTGGAGGAGTCGGAGTAGCCGAGCATGACCTCCTGCACGTCGCCGCGCAGCGCGACCAGCCGCCGGTAGGACGGGTCGGACAGCATGTCTTCGAGAATCGTGTCCGCGGCCTTGAGCTCGTCCGTGGTCTCCAGCAGCGGCACGATGCCGATCTTCGCCCAGCCCCCGTGCAGGTCGATGAGCCCGGCCTCGCGGGCCAGCACCGCCGCGGCGAACACGTCGTCGGAGCCCTGGCACATGGAGATGATGTACGACTCGATCACCTCGGGCCCGAAGACCGCGAGCGCCCGCTTGACCGTCTCGAAGACGCCGAGGGTCTTCTCACCGGCCGCGTCCAGCGGCGCCGGGGTCGGCGCGAGCGGCCTTCTGGACCGCAGTTCCTTGGCGAGCAGCTTGTTCCGGTACTCGCGCGGCATGTCCTCGTAGCGCCAGGACTCCTCGCCGAGCCGGTCGAAGAGCTGCCCGAGCGCGTGGTGGTGGGCGTCCGCGTGCTCGCGTACGTCCATGGTGGCGAGCTGGAGGCCGAAGGCGGCGAGCGTGCGGATCGTACGGTTCATGCGGCCGTCGGCGAACAGCGCGCCCCGGTGCTCGCGCAGCGAGGTCTGGATGAGCGTGAGGTCGGCCAGCAGCTCGGCCGTGCCGAGGTAGTCGCGGCCGTCCTCGTGCGGGGTGCCCTTGGCCAGGCGCTGCTTGGTGTTCTCCAGCTTCTGCCGGATGCAGGTGGCCTTGAGGCGGTAGGGCTCCTCGGCGTTGAGGCGCTTGTAGCGGGGGCTGATGCCCGGCAGCGCCTCCAGGTCGGCCTGGAGAGAGGCGAGCAGTTCCTCGGTGGCGCCGGTGTAGCGGATCGAGTTCGACAGGAAGCCGCGCAGCTCGTCGATCAGCTCAAGCGCGTCGTTGATGCCGTGCTCGTGCTGGAGGATCAGGACGTCCCAGGTGACCTGCGGGGTCACGTTCGGGTTGCCGTCCCGGTCGCCGCCGATCCAGGTGCCGAAGGTGAGCGGGCGGGTCTCGTCCGGCAGGACGACGCCGACGCGCTCCAGCTCGGCGGTGAGGTCTTCGAGAACATCCCCCACCGCACCCGCGTGCAGCTCGTCCAGGTAGTAGATGGCGTTGCGGGCCTCGTCGGCGGGCTCGGGACGGACTACGCGCAGCTCGTCCGTCTGCCATACCAGGTCGATGTTCTCGGCCAGACGGGTGTCGTAGCGGCGCCGGTCCGCCTCGATGACCGGGGTCTCCAGCAACGCGGCGATCCTGCGCAGCTTGTTCAGGACCGAACGACGCGCCGCCTCCGTGGGGTGCGCCGTGAAGACCGGGCGAACATTGAGGTGCCGCACGGTCGCGCGCAGGTGCTCGGGGTCGGCGTCCTTCAGCCGGTCCGCCGTACGGGCCAGGAGTCCGCCCTCGGCGGCGCGCCTGGCGCGCAGCTCGCGGCCGCGGTGCACCTGCTCGGTGACGTTCGCCAGGTGGAAGTACGTGGAGAAGGCGCGGACCAGCTTGGCCGCGGTCTCCAGTTCGGTGCCGCGCAGCAGTTCGGCGGCGGCCTCGCCGTCCTCGCGGGTGAGGCGGCGGACCTTCTCGACCAGTTCGAGGAGCTCGGGGCCCTCCTGACGTACGAGGGTCTCGCCCAGCAGATCGCCCAGGCGGCGGATGTCGGCGCGCAGCTCACTGCTGGTTGTCGTGGTCTGGTCGTCGGCACTGCTCACAGGTGCGGCTCCTTGCAGTGTTTGAAGCTCGTCTGAGGCTCGTCTGGAGGGGAACCCGTCGGCCTGGGCGGCGGTCGCCGCATAGGACAGAGGGCATACGGGAAGAAAACACGAGAGAGCGGACCGCGCTGTCCGAACGACTCAAGGATAGGTCTCGATGCGGACCCGCAGTTTCGCGGGCTCTTGCCGACAGGCGCCGCGCTGCCATACTTACGACGCCGTAGGTTACGGAACCGTAGGCACGTTTTCCGGCAACCCGTAGGCACGCTTCTCAGCCACTCTCACAACCCTCGACCCCACAGGGGACTCCCCATGACCACGAGTTCCGATGTGATCGATGACGCCCCGAAGGCGAACAACGACACCTCAACTCCCTCCGCCACGCTGGGCGGCGAGCAGAAGCGCTCCATCGAGCAGATCACCCTTCTCCTCTTCATCACCGTCCCGTTCCTCGCGATCCTCGCGGCGGTGCCGCTGGCCTGGGGCTGGGGCGTGAGCTGGCTGGACCTCGGCCTGCTCGTGTTCATGTACTACCTGGGCTGCCACGGCATCACGATCGGTTTCCACCGGTACTTCACGCACGGCTCCTTCAAGGCGAAGCGCCCGCTGCGCATCGCGCTCGCGATCGCCGGCTCGATGGCCGTCGAAGGACCTCTGGTCCGCTGGGTCGCCGACCACCGCAAGCACCACAAGTTCTCCGACGCCGAGGGCGACCCCCACTCGCCGTGGCGGTTCGGGGAGACGGTCCCGGCGCTGATGAAGGGCCTGTGGTGGGCCCACATCGCCTGGATGTTCGACGAGGAGCAGACGCCGCAGGAGAAGTACGCGCCGGACCTGATCAGGGACAACGCGATCCGTACGATCTCCCGCCAGTTCCTCCTCTGGGCGGGGATCTCCCTGGCGCTCCCGGCGCTGGTCGGCGGCCTGGTCACGATGTCCTGGTGGGGCGCGTTCACGGCCTTCTTCTGGGGCTCGCTGGTGCGGGTGGCGCTGCTGCACCACGTCACCTGGTCGATCAACTCGATCTGCCACGCGGTGGGCAAGCGCCCCTTCAAGTCGCGGGACCGTTCGGGCAACGTGTGGTGGCTGGCCGTACTGTCCTGCGGCGAGTCCTGGCACAACCTGCACCACGCCGACCCGACCTCGGCGCGGCACGGTGTGGAGCGCGGTCAGCTGGACTCCTCGGCCCGGCTCATCCGCTGGTTCGAGCGGTTCGGCTGGGCGTACGACGTGCGCTGGCCGTCACGCTCGCGTATCGATTCCCGCCGGAACCCGGACGGGACGGACTCTCGACGCAAGTCGGAGGCCGTCGAGGCTGCATGATTGACAGCGTGGCGACCGACTCCAGCACGTCCTCCAGCAATGAAAAACCGCGGCGCGCCCGCCGTACCCGGATGACCGGCGCGGAACGCCGGGCTCAACTGCTGGAGATCGGTCGCACCCTCTTCGCCACGAAGGGCTTCGAGGCGACGTCGGTGGAGGAGATCGCGGCGAAGGCCGGCGTCTCCAAGCCCGTCGTCTACGAGCACTTCGGCGGCAAGGAGGGCCTGTACGCGGTGGTGGTGGACCGCGAGATGCGCCGCCTCCTCGACATGGTGACCAGCTCCCTCACGGCGGGCCACCCCCGCGAACTGTGCGAACAGGCCGCCTTCGCCCTCCTCGACTACATCGAGGAGTACACGGACGGCTTCCGCATCCTGGTCCGCGACTCCCCCATCCCCCAGTCCACAGGCTCCTTCGCCTCCCTGATCTCGGACATCGCGACCCAGGTGGAGGACATCCTGGGCCGCGAGTTCAAGAGGCGCGGCTTCGACCCGAAACTCGCCCCCCTGTACGCCCAGGCCCTGGTCGGCATGGTCGCCCTCACCGGCCAGTGGTGGCTGGACGTCCGCCGCCCGAAAAAGGCGGAGGTGGCGGCCCACCTGGTGAACCTGGCGTGGCACGGGCTGGACGGACTGGAGTCGAAGCCTCGGTTGATAGGGCGCCGGAAGAGCTGAATTCAGCGGGTCGGCTCCAGGAACTCCAGCCGGTTGCCCACCGGGTCCTCGGAGTAGAAGCGGCGGTGGCCAGGAAGGTTGTCATCCCAGGTCACCGCCGCTCCGCAGGCGGTGAGGCGGGCCGCGTACACCTCGATGCCGGTGACCCGCAGCCCCGGGTGGGCCTTCTTCGCGGGTCTGAAGTCGCGCTCGATCCCCAGATGCAGCTGGACCGCTCCCGCCCGGAACCAGCAGCCCCCGCGCGCGGCGAGCACCGGCGGCTTGGGGAGCTCCGTCATGCCGAGGACGTCTACGTAGTAGGCGCGCAGGGCAGCCTCCGACCCCGGCGGCGCGGCGAGCTGGACGTGGTCGACGGCCGTGAGCATCAGGCCGGCTTCCTCGCCACCACGAACAGCCGCCGGAACGGCAGCACCGTGCCGTACGGGGCCGTCGGGTACGCCTCGCGGAGCAGGTCGCGGTACTCCGCCACGAAGGCGTCCCGGGCCTCCGGGTCGTCCGCGAGGGCCGTGAGGGCGGGGCGCATGCCCGTGCCCTTGGACCAGTCCAGGACCGGGTCCTCGCCCGTCAGGATCTGCATGTACGTCGTCTCCCAGACGTCCGCCTCGCAGCCGAGGCGGGCCAGCCGGTCCAGGTAGACGAGTGGGGTGTGGACCGAGTCCTCGTCGCGGAGGACACCGGAGAGGCGGGGCTTCCAGCGGGCGGAGGCGGCGAGTTCGCGCATCAGGGAGTGCAGGGGCGCGTAGATGTTGTTCGGGACCTGGAAGGCGAGGGTGCCGCCGGGGGCCAACGCGTCGAGCCAGGCGGGGAAGGCGTCCAGGTGGCCGGGGACCCACTGGAGCGCCGCGTTCGAGACGATCAGGTCGTACGTCTCCGTGGGCGCCCACCCGGTGAGGTCCGCGTGGGCGAAGTCAAGACGGCCGCCGCCGGCCGTGGGGCCCGCGTACGCGTCCGTCTTCGCCAGCATCTCCGGGGAGTTGTCGTAGCCCGTGACGTGCGCGGCCGGCCAGCGCTCGGCGAGCTGGACGGTGACGTTGCCGGGGCCGCAGCCCAGGTCGGCGATACGGGCCGGGTCGCCGGGCAGCGCCGGGACGCGGGCGAGGAGCTCGGCGAAGGGGCGGGCACGGTGTTCCGCGTGGCGCAGGTACTGGCCCGGGTCCCAGGTGGGGGTGGTGGCGGCAGGCATGGGTGGGCCTCCTCGAAGTCGCGGAAGTCGTCACGGAAGTCACGCAAGTCACGGTCACCGGTGAGCAGGATTCCACCCTCACAGAGCAAGTCTCTCGACGTCAAGAGACTTCACGTCAAGAGACTCCACATCGACACAACCACTACACTGATCGCCATGGAGGACGAGGTCGATCGGCTGGTCGCAGCATGGCGCCGGGAGCGCCCTGACCTCGACGTGGAACCGCTGGAAGTGCTCAGCCGCGTGAGCAGGCTCGCCCGGCATCTGGACCGGGCCCGCCGGATCGCGTTCTCCGAGCACGCCCTGGAACCCTGGGAGTTCGACGTGCTGACGGCGCTGAGGCGGGCCGGAAACCCGTACCAGCTCTCCCCCGGCCAGCTCCTCACGCAGACCCTGGTCACCTCCGGCACGATGACGAACCGTATCGACCGGCTGGCGAAGAAGGGCCTCGTCGAGCGCCTCCCGGACCCCAGCGACCGCCGCGGCGTCCTCGTGCGCCTCACCGAGGAGGGCCGCGACCGCGCCGACCAGGCGCTCGCCGGGCTCCTCGACCAGGAGCGGGCGATCCTCGCGGAGCTCAGCAGCGCCCAGCGCGGCGAACTGGCCGGGCTGCTACGCCAGTTGACCGCCCCGTTCGACAACATCCCCGGCTAGGTCGACCGGCCCGACCCCGGCCCGCCGGGCGAGCGCGACGGCCGCGAGGGTCGAGTGCACACCCAGCTTCCCCAGCACGTTCTGCATATGGGTGCGGACGGTGTGCGGGGAGAGGAAGAGCCGCTCGGCGACGGCCTTCCGGCCCAGCCCGGCGACCATGCACCGCAGCACCTCCCGCTCCCTCGGCGTGAGCGACTCGACGAGCCGCTCGCTCTCCGTGCGGTGCTTGCGGGCCGCGGTCAGCTCGCGCAGGACGCCGGTGAGCAGGGCGGGCGGCAGATGCGTCTCATCCCGCAGCACCCCCCGGATGACCGTCAGCAGCCTGGACAGCGAGCAGTCCTTGGCGACCCAGCCCGAGGCACCGGCCTGCAGGGCGAGGGCGGCGCGACGCGAGTCGTCCTTCTCGGCGAGCACGACGATACGGACGCTGGGCTGTCCCGTACGGACGCCCGCGACCAGCGAGATGCCGTCGACCAGGCCTTCTTCGTTGTTGTCGTGCACGGGCACGGCCGGGCGGGCGCCCGGCACGTTGCCGCCCAGATCGGCGTCGACGAGCAGCACGTCGAATCTGCGGCCTTCGGCGGCCGCCCGCTCGAGGCAGCGCAGCGCGGCGGGACCGCTGCCGGCCGCGGAGACGTCCACGTCCGGCTCGGCGGCCAGGGCGGCGGCGAGCGACTCGGCGAAGATACGGTGGTCGTCGACGACCAGGACACGGATGCGAACCACTGAAACCCCCACTGGTCGGGGGACGACCGACGCAGGTACGGCGCCCGGAGTGATCCCGAGCCGTCTTGTAGCTCGGAGAACGGGGTGCCGCAGCCGCACGGCCGCCGCCGTGCTGAGACTGCTACCCCCACTCCGGGCGTCGTACCCGACTGTCTCGCCCCCTGAGCAGCACCGGCCCCCACCGGTGCTGTTCATCAGAGTAAGGCCGGGTGCCAGGAGCGGAAGCCAAATTGCAGAACTGATTGGCCAGCGCGTTTATGGTGAGCCGTATGTTTCGTATTGAGACAGCAGTCGACAAAGAGCGTAGCCAATTGCTGCGTTCCCGACTACGGGACACCAACACGGCGGCTTCGCCCGTGCTGCGTGCCCTCCGCGGATCCCCTGGTGAACGGGAAGTTCCGCTCCACGTCTGGGCGTTGGACCCGGCCGGTGACCTTGTCGGCGGCCTCGTCGGCCACACCTGGGCGACCTGGCTCCACGTGGCGTACCTCTGGGTCGCGGAGCCCCACCGCGGCTCGGGCCTCGGCTCGCATCTCCTGTCCCAGGCGGAACAACTGGCCCACGGGTCCCGCGGCTGCCTCAACGCCCGCCTGGAGACGTGGGACTTCCAGGCACCGGAGTTCTACAAGAAGCAGGGGTACGAGGTGGTGTGCGTGATCCCCGACTATCCACCGGGGATCACGGAGTACACGCTGACCAAGCGGCTGGGGTGAGGCCGCCGCCCCCAGACCCCAGCCGGTGAGCCCGTTCTCAGGCCAGGCGTCGCGCTCCGGGTGACGGCACCGCCGCGAAGACCCGGGGCGTCTTGAAGCCCGCCGCCGCGAAGGCCTCCGCCACCGCCTTGGTGACCGTGTCCGCGTCCGCGGTGTCGACGAGGACGATCGCCGAGCCGCCGAAACCGCCGCCGGTCATCCGGGCGCCAAGCGCGCCGGAGGCGTTCGCCGTGTCGACGACCAGGTCCAGCTCGGGGCAGGAGATGCGGAAGTCGTCGCGCAGCGAGGCGTGGCCCTCGGTGAGGACCGGGCCGATCGCGCGGGTGCCGCCCTGTTCCAGGAGGGCGACCACGTGCTCCACGCGGTGGTTCTCCGTGACGATGTGCTTGACCAGGCGGCGGACCTCCTCGTCGTCGAGGCGGGCGAGGGCCGCGTCCAGTTCCTCGTACGCGACGTCCCGCAGGGCGCTCACGCCGAGGGCCGCCGCGCCCGCCTCGCAGCCGGCGCGGCGCTTGCCGTACTCGCCGTCGCTGTGGGCGTGCTTGACGCGGGTGTCGACGACCAGCAGCTGCATGCCCTCGGCCGCCAGGTCGAAGGGGATCTGCCGCTGGGACAGGTCCCGGGTGTCGAGGAACAGCGCGTGGCCCTCGGTGCAGCAGGCCGAGGCGGTCTGGTCCATGATGCCGGTGGGCGCGCCCACGTAGACGTTCTCGGCGCGCTGGCACAGGCGGGCCAGCCGCGAGCGCTCCAGGCCCAGCTCGTGCAGGTCGTTGAACGCCAGCGCGGTGACGACCTCCAGGGCGGCCGACGAGGACAGGCCCGCGCCGGTCGGCACGGTCGACTCGAAGTGAACGTCGGCGCCGCCCACCGCGTGCCCGGCCTCGCGCAGCGCCCACACCACGCCGCCCACGTAGTCGGTCCAGACGCCGGGGCCGCCCGGTGCCAGGTCCGCGACGCGCAGCTCGACGGGACCGCCCTCGACGTCCGCCGAGTGCAGCCGGAGCACCCCGTCCTCGCGGCGCGCCACGGCGGCGACCGTGGTGTGCGGCAGGGCGAAGGGCATGACGAAACCGTCGTTGTAGTCGGTGTGTTCACCGATCAGGTTGACCCGCCCCGGCGCCGCCCAGACGCCCTCGGGGGCGCGCCCGAACAGTTCCTCGAACGTTGCGGCGATGCTCACGAGCCACTCTCCATGTGCTGCGCGAACGCCCACGCGTCCGCGACGATCCCCGCGAGATCCGCGCGGGACGGGTTCCAGCCGAGCCGGTCGCGGGCGGTGGCCGCCGAGGCCACCAGGACCGCCGGGTCGCCGCCGCGGCGCGGGGCCGTCACCTCGGGAATCGGGTGTCCGGTCACCTGGCGCACCGTCTCGATGACCTCGCGGACGGAGAACCCGTTGCCGTTGCCGAGGTTGCAGATCAGGTGCTCGCCCGCGGTGGCCGCCTCGACGGCCAGCAGGTGCGCCTCGGCCAGGTCCGCGACGTGGATGTAGTCGCGGATGCAGGTTCCGTCCGGCGTCGGGTAGTCGTCGCCGAAGACCGAGATGGCGTCCCGGCGGCCCTGCGCGACCTGCAGCACCAGCGGAATCAGGTGCGTCTCGGGGTCGTGCCGCTCACCGCAACTGCCGTACGCGCCCGCCACGTTGAAGTAGCGCAGGGAGACCGCGCCGAGCCCGTGGGCCGCCGCCTCGCCGGTGATCATGTGGTCGACGGCGAGCTTCGACGCGCCGTACGGGTTCGTCGGGGAGGTCGGGGCGGACTCGACGATCGGGGTCGTCTCCGGCTCGCCGTACGTCGCCGCCGTGGACGAGAAGACCAGCTTGCGCACGTCCGCCGAGCGCATCGCGGCCAGCAGGGCCATCGTCCCGCCGACGTTGTTGTCCCAGTACTTCTCGGGCTTCACGACGGACTCGCCGACCTGCGAGAACGCGGCGAAGTGCAGCACGGCGTCGAAGGAGGAGTCCAGCCACTTGGCCGCGTCCCGGATGTCGCCCTCGATGAAGGAAGCACCCGCCGGGACGCCCTCGCGGAAGCCGGTGGAGAGGTTGTCGAGGACGACGACCTCGTGGCCGGCTTCCAGCAGGTGCTGTGCGACCACGCTGCCCACATAGCCCGCACCGCCGGTGACCAGGTACTTCCCACTCATGAACTCGCTACCTCTCGCAGTCGCTGGGCCGCGGACTCCGGCGGCACGTCGTTGATGAACACGTTCATGCCGGATTCGGAACCCGCGAGGAACTTCAGCTTGCCGGGTGTCCGGCGGATGGTGAAAAGCTCGAGGTGGAGCGCGAAGTCCTCCCGCACCACACCGTCGAACTCCTCCAGTGTGCCGAACGGCGCCTGGTGCCAGGCGGAGATGTACGGCGTCGCGGATTCACCTTCACCGAAAATCCGGTCGAAGCGCCTCAAGAGTTCCAGATAGACCTTGGGGAACTCTGTGCGAGCCCCCTCGTCGAGGCCGAGCAGGTCGGGCACCCGGTGGCGCGGGTACAGGTGCACCTCGTAGGGCCAGTGCGCCGCGAACGGCACGAAGGCCACCCAGTGCTCGGTCTCCAGGACGATCCGCTCACCGGCCAGCTCCTGGGCGAGGACCTCGTCGAAGAGGTTCTCCCCGCCCGTCGCCTCCTTGTGCGCGGCCAGCGACCGCAACATCAGTGCCGTACGAGGCGTGGTGAACGGGTAAGCGTAGATCTGCCCGTGCGGATGTCCGAGCGTCACACCGATCTCGGCGCCGCGGTTCTCGAAACAGAACACCTGCTCCACGGAGGGGAGATGGGACAGCTCGGCGGTGCGGTCGGTCCACGCGTCCAGGACCAGACCGGCCTGCTCCTCGGTCAGGTCGGCGAACGACGCGTCGTGGTCCGAGGTGAAACAGACGACCTCGCAGCGGCCCGAGTCCCCGGCCAGCGACGGGAAGCGGTTCTCAAAGACGGCGACGTCGTACGAGGAGTCCGGGATCTCGCTCAGCCGGTCGCCCTCGGAGGGGCACAGCGGGCACTCGTTCGCCGGCGGGTGGTAGGTGCGCCCCTGGCGGTGCGAGGCGATGGCCACCGAGTCGCCGAGGAGCGGATCCCGGCGTACCTCCGATGTGGTGACCGTCCGGTCGAGCGGGCGCCGGTCCACCGCGTCGCGCACCGTGTCGTCGCGCAGGTCGTAGTAGATGAGCTCGCGACCGTCGGCCAGCCGGGTCGAGGTCTTCTTCACGCCGGATTCTCCATCCGTACCCGATCAAACCATTGAAACAGAACCAAACACATTAAACCACAAACCCCCACGCCAAGCACCATCACAACCAAACAAAGAACACCAACCAAAGTGAGCACTGTATGCAGACCCCCACATACCTGGCGGCGGAGCTGCGGCTTCCCACCAACTGGCTCGACTACACGATCCTGGCGATCTACTTCGTCGTGGTCCTGGGCATCGGCTTCGCCGCCCGCCGCTCGGTGAAGACCAGTCTCGACTTCTTCCTCTCCGGGCGCTCGCTGCCCGCCTGGGTGACCGGCCTCGCGTTCATCGCCGCCAACCTGGGTGCCACCGAGATCCTGGGCATGGCGGCCAACAGCGCCCAGTACGGCGTCTACACCACGCACTGGTACTGGATCGGCGCCATCCCGGCCATGGTCTTCCTCGGCCTGGTGATGATGCCCTTCTACTACGGGTCGAAGGTCCGGTCCGTCCCCGAGTTCCTGCTGCTGCGCTTCGACAAGGGCGCGCACCTGCTGAGCTCGGTCCTGTTCGCCTTCGCCGCGATCCTGATCGCCGGGGTGAACCTCTACGCCCTCGCCATCGTCGTCGAGGCGCTGCTCGGCTGGCCGGAGTGGGTGTCGATCGTCGTCGCGGGCGCCTTCGTGCTCGGGTACATCACCCTCGGCGGCCTGTCCTCCGCGATCTACAACGAGGTGCTCCAGTTCTTCGTCATCCTCGCCGCGCTCATCCCGATCACCGTGCTCGGCCTGAAGAAGGTCGGCGGCTGGGACGGCCTGTCGGACTCCCTGACCGAGAGCCGCGGCGGCGACTTCGTCACGGCGTGGGGCGGCACCGGCATCGGCAGCGACAACCCGCTCGGCGCCAACTGGCTGACCATCGTCCTCGGCCTCGGCTTCGTGCTCTCCTTCGGCTACTGGACGACGAACTTCGCCGAGGTGCAGCGCGCCCTGTCCGCGAAGAACATGTCCGCCGGGCAGCGCACCCCGCTGATCGCCGCGTTCCCGAAGATCTTCATCGTCTTCCTGGTGATGATCCCGGGCCTGGTCGCGGCCGTGCTCGTACCGAAGATCGGGACCCCCGGCTCCGACCTCCAGTACAACGACGCGATCCCCTACCTGATGGAGGACCTGCTCCCCAACGGCGTGCTCGGCATCGCGGTGACGGGCCTGCTGGCGGCCTTCATGGCGGGCATGGCGGCCAACATCTCGTCCTTCAACACCGTCTTCACCAACGACATCTGGGGGAGGTACGTGGAGAAGGGCCGCGACGACGCGTACTACGTGCGGTTCGGGCGGCTGATCACGGCGATCGGCGTGCTTGCGTCCGTCGGCACGGCGTTCCTGGCCTCCTCCTTCTCCAACATCATGAGCTACCTCCAGACGCTGTTCTCCTTCTTCAACGTGCCGATGTTCGTCGTCTTCATCATCGGCATGTTCTGGAAGCGGGCGTCCATGAAGTCCGGCTTCTGGGGGCTGTTGGCCGGCACGACGGCCGCGATGGTCAACTACTTCGTCCTGTACAAGCAGGACGTCATCGACATCCCCTCCGACCAGGGCGCCAACTTCGTCTCCGCGATCGCGGGCTTCGTGGCCGGTGCGGTGGTCATGGTCGCCGTCTCGCTCTTCACCGCCCCGAAACCGACGGCGGACCTCCAGGGCCTGGTGTACGGCACCACCTCACCCGGTATGGAGGAGCCGCCCGCGAAGGGCGACGACGCCTGGTACCGCAAGCCGGCGCTGCTCGGCTGGGGCGCCGTGATCCTGGCCGCCGCCTGCTACATCCCGTTCTCGTTCTGACCGCCCGGAGGATCGATAACCCATGTCCGAGCACTCTGAATACTCCGAGCGCGACGTCCATCGCGAAGTCACCGAACTGCAGGGCAAGTCGGCCACCGCCGCCCGCCTCTTCGACATCCGGCGGATCATCGGCGGCCTGTTCGTGATCTACGGCGTGATTGTCACGATCGCCGGCATCACCGCGTCCGACGCCGACATCGACAAGGCGGAAGGCGTCAACATCAACCTCTGGACCGGCCTCGGCATGCTCGCCCTGGGCCTCTTCTTCCTGACCTGGCTGTGGCTACGCCCCACCCCACCCCCGGTCGACCCGACCCAACTCCCTGAGTAAAAGGTGATTGGAAGGTTTGGGACAATAAAACCCTGCCGAATGTGTCCCAAACCTTCCAATCCCTACTGCTCCGGGCTTGGGGTCGGGTCCGGGGTCGGGGGCGGTTGGGGGGGCTGGATCGGGCCCGCCCGGTCCAGGAGGCCCGTGCGCGCCGCCAGGGCGGCCGCCTCCAGCCTCGATCCCACGCCCAGCTTCATCAGGACTCGCTGGACGTGCGTCCGGGCGGTGCTGGGCGCTATGCCCATGCCGGCCGCGATGAGGCGCGTATCCTCACCGTCGGCCACTCTCACCAGTACCTCGACCTCCCGGGGCGTCAGCATCTGGAGCAGCCGCTGGCCCTCGTCGTCGGGCTGGGCCGCCGGGTTGAGGAGCTCGCTGAAGGCCCCCTGCAGGAGCTGCGGGGCTACCGCCGCCTCGCCCGCCCGGGCCTTCATGATGGCCCGCTCGACGCCCTCTATCCGCTCGTCGTGCCGGACGTAACCGGACGCCCCGGCGGCGAATGCGGCGGCGATTCCCCGCGGGTTGGGCACCGGTCCGAGGACCAGCACCGCGACCTGCGGGCGCTCCCGCTTGATCTTCACCACCGGGTCGAAGATGCCCGGTTCGGCGGGCGTGGCCGTGCCTATCAGGCACACCTCCGGCGCCCTCGTGATCACCAGCTCCGCCGCTCCCGCGGCGGGTGCCGCCGCGGCCAGCACGCGGTGCCCGCGCAACTTCAAGGCCGAGGCCAACGCCTCTGCGAGCAGTCGGTGGTCGTCGACCACCATGAGCCGCACTCCCATCGAGCCCAACCCCCCAGTCCCCCCAAGGATCCCCACTGGTAACCCCATGGATAGGAGCCCCCCGGCTCTCCATGCCCCGGAAGCTACACGCTTGTTCGACGTTGCGCTTCCCCTACTGGAGAGAAGTGCCCCGGATTACCGAAATTCCTCGCATTCGCGAGCGATGGGGGGTACGCGCACGGTCCCGCCCCTGAGCAGGGACGGGACCGTGATCGACGGACGAACAGTTGATCGGCGTACGACCCCTCGGCGGGCCTACTCGGCGCCGAACCCGATCGCCGTGTACTCCTTCTCGCCCTCGGTGTACGGCTTGCTGATCAGGTCCTGGCCCATGAACAGCCGACCGCCGGTGTAGAGCAGCTCCGAGCTCTTGGGGACCATGCCGCTGATCGCGTCGCGGACCTGCTCGGTGGCCGGGGTCTCCAGGAGCTTGGTCTCCTTGAAGCTCCGGCCGTCGATGGAGACGACCTGCGACCCCTTGTCGTAGGGGCCGCTCTTGTACGCGATGAGGTTGCCGCCGTCCATCCGGACCGGGAAGATCTCGTAGCCGTCGCCGGCGTCGGCCCGCTCGCCGGTGGTCTTTCCGGTGGCCAGCGAGAAGGCGACGATCTCGTTGGTCCGGCTGTACTGCTTGGTGCCCTCGTGCTGCTTGGTCGGCACGTACAGCTTGTCGTTGCCGACCGCGATCGCCTTGCAGGAGTGGACCTCGCCGACACCGCAGTCGTGCTCGTACGCGCCGTCCTCAAGGGTGATCTTGATCCGCAGCTTGCCGCTGTCGTCCAGCGAGAAGATGTCCGTGGCGCCGGAGGAGGTGATCTCGTCCGAGTCGACGCCGAAGACGACCGGCTTGGTGGAGATCACCTTCGCGTTGTCGATGCCGGTGGGGAGCTTGTAACTCCACTTGACGCTGCCCGTCTTCGGGTCGAGCAGCTGGACCTCGTACTTCTCGTTGCCGAACTCACCGCACTTGCGGACGGCCACCAGCTGCTCGCCGCCCGCGTAGCCGACGTCCTCGCACTCGGAGACCTTCGGCTGCCACAGGACCTTGCCGGACGTGAGGTCGAAGGCGGCACCGCCGCTGAGGCCGGCTCCGGCCGCGACCGTGGTGCCGGTGATGGTGACTTCCTTGAACGCGGCCTTCCCGCTGCCGCCGGGGGCGATGGACTTCGTCCACAGCTTCTTGCCGGTGTTCAGGTTGAAGGCGGTGACCTGGGTGCACTGCGGGTACTTGTTGGCCTTGGTGCGCTCGGCCTCCTCGGCGACCACCACGGCGACGCCGTCCTTGGTGATCTCGGGGGAACCGGCACAGGTCAGGCCGCTCAGCGGCAGGGTCCAGGACTCCTTGCCGGTGGCCGGGTCGTAGCCGATGATCTCGCGGACGCCCGACTTGGCGTACACCTTGTCCGTCAGCCAGGAGCCCGCCACGCTCCAGACGTCCTTCTTGGGCACCTCGGGCGCGGGCACCTGGAAGAGGACCTTGGCGCTGGTGCTGGACGGCACCTTCTCCGAGCCGCCGCCCCCGCCGGCGACGTCGTCGCCGCTGTCGTCGCCCTTGCCGTCCTTGCCGTCCTTGCCGTCCGTGCCGCCGGGTCCCGCGGAGGTGTCCTTGTCGTCGTCCTTGCCGGACGAGTTCGCGTACAGGACACCGCCGCCGACGATGAGGGCGATCGCCACGACGGCCGCGACGATGATCGCGATCTGCGCGTTGAACTTACGGCCGCCCTGGGGCACCTGCGGCGGCATCGGCATGGTGCCCGGCTGCGGATAGCCGTACGGGGGCTGCTGGCCGGGGTAGCCGTAGCCGGGCTGGCCGGGCGGCGGGGTCTGGGGGGCTCCCTGGGGGTAGCCGTACGGCTGCTGTGCGGGCGCGGCCGGCGGCGGGGTCTGCGGCGGCCCCTGCGGGTAGCCGTATCCCGGCTGCTGCTGCGGCTGCTGCGGCGGGGCGGCCGGCGGCGGAGTGGGCGCGCCGAAGCCGCCGGGCGGCGGGTCCTGGGGCGCGCCGAAGCCGCCTCCCTGGGGCGGTTGACCGGGCGGCGGGGGCGGCGGCTGGCTCATGGCGTGAGTACCTCGGATACGAAGGGGACGAAGGTCTGGTGTGCGCGCACGGACGGCGGCGGAAGCCGACCGGGAAGGTGGCGGCGAAGGTGAAGGTGAGGGACCGGCCGGGTCACTTGCCGAAGGCCAGCATCAACTTCTCCTTCGTGTCGTCGTTGCCCGTCAGCCGGGTGGTGGAGAGGTAGAAGCGCCCGTCCACGTAGTCGACGGCCTTCGAGAAGAAGCCGTTCTCGATGTCCGCGGTGCCCTGCGGGTTCTGCAGCAGCTTCTTCGGCGTGTGCGAACCGCCGCCGGTCGGGATCGAGACGATCCGGCCGCCCGCGTCGTAGGAGGGCTGCACGTACGCGATCAGGTTCGTGCCGTCCATCTTCAGCGGCATCATCGACTCGTCCGCCGGGGACTTGGTGCGCCACTTCTCCTTGCCGGTCTCCAGGCTGATCGCGACGACCTCGTTCGCGCCGCTCTTCGCCTCGGTCGGCAGGTAGAGGGTGTTGGCGTCGGCCGCGACGCCCGAGCAGCCCTCCAGGTCACGCGAGAGGATCGCCCAGCCGCACTCCGGCGCGAACGACTCGTCGACGTCGACCTGCGAGCGGGCCGTGCCGTCGTTCTTCAGCGCGGTGACGTTCCACTGCTTCTTGTCCTCGTTGGTGAGGTAGAGGACGACCGGGTCGACGGAGTAGGCCCGCTCGACGCGCCAGCCCTTGGGGATCGGCTTGGTCCACTTGGCCTTGCCGGTCTTCGGGTCGAGCTCCTGGACCTCGTCGTGCTCGTTGTCGCCGCCGGCGCCGCAGGACGAGACGGCGAGGATCTTGGCGCCGCCCGTGAAGGCGGACGGGAAGCAGGCCGGGTCGTACCTCTTCTTTTCCCACAGCTTGTCGCCGGTCCTGACGTCGTAGCCCACTCCGGACTGGCCGCGGCCGACCACCAGTGTGTCGCCGCTGATGTTCAGTCCGACGCTCAGCGCGCTGTCGAAGAGCTCGCCGTCCGCGACCTCCTCGGTCCAGCCCTTCTCACCGGTGTTGAGGTCGATCTGCACCAGCCGGTTGCACTCGGCGGTGTCCTTGGTGCCTTCCTTGTACGCCACGACGACCTTGTCGTCGGCCGTCTTCTGCGTGCTGACCGCGCAGATCTTCTGCGGCATCGTGATCGCGGGCCAGGTGGGCTTGCCGTCACTCACGTTGTAGGCGAAGACCTGCTTGTACGCGGCCTTCACGGCGGCCTTGTCGGTGACCCACATGCCGGGGGCGTCGGCGCCGGAACCGGGCGCGTCGGGCGCCTCCTTGTACCAGAGCACCTTCGACTCGCCCGCCTGGCGGCCCGCGTTGAGGTCCTCGGGGTCCGCGCCGCCCTCGCCCTCGCCGTCACCCGGGTTGACCGGGGCGTCCGAGGCGTCCGAGCCGGACGGCTTGGCGTCCTGGCTCCCCTCGGCTACGGGCTTCTTGTCGTCACCGGTGCCGGAGACGGCCCACACGGTGCCGCCGATGACGAGCGCCGCGGCCACCGCCGCCCCGATGATCATCGCGGGCCTGCCCCTCAACCCGCCCCGCGGGCCGCCGGGCGGAGTCCCGGGCGCGCCCGGGAACTGCGGCGGCTGCTGCGGGTACACATAGCCGGGCTGCTGACCGTAGGGCCCGGTCTGCGGCTGCTGGCCGTACGGACCGGGCTGCGGCTGACCGTACGGGCCGGGCTGGGTGTAGGGCCCCGGCTGCTGGCCGTAGGGGCCGGGCTGGCCGTACGGGGCGGGCTGCTGGGGATAGCCGTAGCCGGGCCCCGGCGGAGTCTGCGGGACACCCTGCGGAGGCGGCGGAGTCCCCGGAGCGCCCTGCGGGGGCGGCGGTGACAGGTCCGGCGGCGGAGGCGTGGCTCCCGCCGGATCCTGCGGAGGGCCGAAGCCCCCCTGCGGCGGCGGGTCCTGCGGAGCGAATCCGCCCTGCGGCGGCTGGTCGGGCGGCTGAGTCATCAGCGCGTTCCCCCTCGTACGTAATCACTGATTTTTAGCCATGCCCTGTAGTACGCACCGCAGTAGGCGGTGTACTCACAGTGGTTGTCAGACTGCCCAAGAGTGTTCTCAGACGGCTCTTTCTATCACCCTGACGCGCTCGAACACCGGGCCGGTTCCCCCCTGTTTCCAAGGGAGGACCGGCCCGTGATGCCCTCGTTATGCTCCTTCACGCAGCCTTCACGCGTCGTCTGCGAGCTCCAGCCAGCGCATCTCCAGGTCCTCGCGCTCGGTGGCCAGTTCCCGCAGTTGGCCGTCCAGTTTCGCCACCTTCTCGAAGTCCGTGGAGTTGTCGGCGATCTGGGTGTGCAGCCTGCTCTCCTTCTCGGAGATCTTGTCCAGCTGCCGCTCGATCTTCTGGAGTTCCTTCTTCGCGGCGCGGGCGTCGGCGGCGGAGACACCGGACTTCCCGGCCGGCTGCCCGGCCGCGGGCGAGGCGGCCGCCGCGGCCGCCTCCATCTTGTGCCGCCGCTCCAGGTACTCGTCGATCCCGCGCGGCAGCATCCGCAGCGTGGCGTCGCCGAGCAGCGCGAAGACCCGGTCCGTCGTCCGCTCGATGAAGAACCGGTCGTGGGAGATCACGACCATCGAACCGGGCCAGCCGTCGAGCACGTCCTCCAGCTGGGTGAGGGTCTCGATGTCGAGGTCGTTCGTCGGCTCGTCGAGGAAGAGGACGTTCGGCTCGTCCATCAGCAGCCGCAGCAACTGGAGCCGTCGGCGCTCACCACCGCTCAGGTCCCCGACCGGCGTCCACTGCTTCTCCTTGCCGAAGCCGAAGGTCTCGCAGAGCTGGCCGGCGGTCATCTCGCGCCCCTTGCCGAGGTCGACCCGGTCGCGGACCGCCTGGACGGCCTGCAGCACCCGCCAGGTGGGGTCGAGCTCGGCGACCTCCTGGGAGAGGTAGGCGAGCTTCACGGTCTTGCCGACCGCGATCCGGCCCGCGGTGGGCTGGATGTCGCCCTCGGAGCGCGCGGCCTCCGTCATGGCCCGCAGCAGCGAGGTCTTGCCTGACCCGTTCACGCCGACGAGACCGATCCGGTCGCCCGGGCCGAGCTGCCAGGTCAGGTGCTTGAGCAGCACCTTGGGCCCGGCCTGCACGGTGACGTCCTTCAGGTCGAAGACGGTCTTGCCGAGCCGGGAGGAGGCGAACTTCATCAGCTCGCCGCTGTCGCGGGGCGGCGGCACGTCGGCGATCAGCTCGTTGGCGGCCTCGACCCGGAAGCGCGGCTTGGACGTCCGGGCGGGGGCGCCCCGCCGCAGCCAGGCCAGCTCCTTGCGCACCAGGTTCTGCCGCTTGACCTCCTCGGTCGCGGCGATCCGCTCCCGCTCGGCCCGCGCGAAGACGTAGTCGGTGTAGCCGCCCTCGTACTCGTAGACATCGCCCTTCTGCACGTCCCACATGCGCGTGCAGACCTGGTCCAGGAACCACCGGTCGTGGGTGACGCAGACGAGGGCGGAGCGCCGCTGGCTCAGATGCTGCGCGAGCCAGGCGATGCCTTCCACATCGAGGTGGTTGGTGGGCTCGTCGAGGATGATCAGGTCCTGCTCCTCGATGAGCAGCTTGGCCAGCGCGATACGCCGCCGCTCACCGCCGGAGAGCGGTCCGATGACGGTGTCGAGCCCCTGCGGGAAGCCCGGCATGTCGAGCCCGCCGAACAGGCCCGTCAGTACGTCCCTGATCTTGGCGTTGCCCGCCCACTCGTGGTCGGCCATGTCCCGGATGACCTCGTGGCGGACGGTGGCCTCGGGGTCGAGGGAGTCGTGCTGGGTGAGCACGCCGAGGTGCAGGCCGCCCGAGTGCGTGACGCGCCCGGTGTCGGCCTCCTCCAGCTTGGCGAGCAGCCGGATCAGCGTGGTCTTGCCGTCACCGTTGCGCCCGACCACCCCGATCCGGTCCCCCTCGGACACGCCGAGGGAGACACCGTCGAGCAGGGCACGGGTTCCGTACACCTTGCTGACTGCCTCGACATTGACCAGATTGACGGCCACTCGCACTCCTGACAGGGGGGATCGATCGACCCTCCAGGGTAATCGCCCGAGAGGATGATCTTTCCGACCCGTCCACGGGGCGGCACCCGAGCCCCGAAGGGGCGCGGGGAACTGCGCGCCCAGCCCCCACAAACCCGCAGCCGACACACGACCCCTCGCGCGGAGCCCTACCTCCGGCGAGGTATCAACGCAGAAGCCGGCGCCAAAGAACGCCCACCCACACCGACCTCAGCCAGCGCACCATCCCGTATCAGGCTCTCCGGAATCAGCACGGACGCCATGACCCCACCACTCACCGACGACCGCAGCCCGACCGTCAGCCCCTGCCGCTCAGCAAGCCGGTTCACCACGAACAGCCCGATCTGCCTGGCATCCAGCAGGTCGACCTTCTCCGACCGGATCTTGCGGTTGGCCTCGGCCATCGCGTCCTCCTTCATACCGAAGCCACTGTCCTCGACCTCGATGAGGAGGCCGCCGCGGGCCGGCGCGGCCCGCAACTGCACCTTGGTGCTCGGCGGCGAGTAGACCGCGGCGTTCTCGACGAGCTCGGCGAGCAGGTGGATGACGTCGGCGACCGAACCGCCCGCGACGGAGACGCGGGGCGCCGACCAGATCTGCACGCGGCCGGCGTCCTCGGTCTCGGCAACGGCGGCACGCAGCACGTCAGGCAGCGGGACCGGGTCGCGCCAGCCGCGGCCGGGCGCGATGCCGGAGAGGATGAGCAGACTCTCGGAGTGCCGGCGCATCCGGGTGGCGAGGTAGTCGATCCGGTAGAGGTCCTGGAGCTCGGCCGGGTCCCGCCGGCGCCGCTCCATGGTGTCGAGCAGGTCGAGCTGGCGGTGCAGCAGGACCTGGCTGCGGCGCGCGATGCTGACGTACACGCCGGAGATGCCGCTGAGCAGCTCGGCGCGCTCGGAGGCGGCCTTGAGCGCGGCCCGCTGGACGGCCGTGAGGGCGGTGCCGACCTGCGCGAGCTCGCCGCCGGCCAGGCCTCGCATCGGTGCCTCGGCGTCGATGTCGACGCCCTGCCCCGCGTGCAGCCGCCGCAGGGCCTGCGGCAGTCGGCGGCCGGCCACTTCGAGGGCGGAGTTGCGCAGGTCGAGGAGCTCGACGATGAGTCCGCGCCCGACGAGCACGGAGACGAGCAGCGAGAGCAGCACACCGACCAGGCCGAGCACGACGGCCACGCCGGAGACGCCGAGGGTGTCCCAGCCGAAGGCGTTCGTCCGCGAGACGGCGGCCGTTCCGGCAGCCGTCTCGGCCCTGGTCAGCCCGGTCTGGACGGCTTCCGCGGTGTCACCCCACTGCTGGAGGAAGCCCGCCGACACGGCCGAGGCTCCGGGCCCGGCGCTCTGTACGCGGTTCTCGGTGGCCCGCAGACTCTCGTAACTCCCGCTCTCCAGAACGGCCGTGTACGCGGCCCGGTGTCCGGCCCTGAGATCGGCGACCGCGGGCGCGAGCAGCCCGCGCTGGGTGGCGACGGCGCCTACGAAGAGCGCGTATTGGTCCTTGGTGAGTGTTCCGGCGGCCCGTCCCCCGGCGAGGATCGCCTGCTCCTGGGACACGGCCTCGCGGGCCCTGGCGAGTTCGAGGACGACCCGGGCCTCGGAGGCGGTGCCCGTGCGCTCCTCCCCGGTGAGCGCCCCGGTGACGGCGAAGGCGCGCTCGATCATCGCGGAGTAGGCGGAGTAGACGTCCGCGGGTTTCCTGCGGTCGCCGGTGATCTCGGTACGCAGGTCGGTGAGGCCGCCCGCGGCGGACTCCAGGCGGTCGATGCGCTTCGGCAGCGCGGAGTCGAGCAGTCCGGCGTCCGCGCTGCTCGCGTTGGCGCCGTCGAGCAGTTTCCGGGCGGCGGTGTCGGTGGCGCGGCCCGCGGTGCGCAGTTCGGCGAGGCCGGCGTTGCCGGACGCGCCGGTGTACCGCATGGCGGCGGCCCGCTCGGTCTGCACGGCGCCGACGAACGCGTCGACGGGGACGAGGAGTTCGGCGTTGACCTCCTTGGTCCGCTCGGTGTTTCCGATGCTGGAGGCGGTGGTCACCGCGGCGAAGCCCCACAGGGCCATCAGCGACACGATGGGAAGCATGAGCAGGGAGACGATCTTCGCTCGGACCGACCTGGGCCGCAGCCGGTCGGAGGTGCGTCGAACACGCATGGGGGCCTCGTTCAGGGGGGTGGGGGGAGGTACGGCTCGCCGACAGCCCAGGCGGTGGGGGCTCTGGAGGCTTCGGCGGTGGAGTGCTCAGGCAGTGGAGTGCTCAAGCAGTGGGGCGCTCAGGCGGTGGCGAGCTCGACCTGGCGGAGGAGTTCGTCGGTCGCGGCCGACTCGGCGCGCTTGCCGGTCGGGGACAGGGCCACGTACGCGGCGGCCAGGAAGAGGAAGGAGCCGAGCACGACCGCGATCGGGAAGATGAACTCGGTGGCGGTGGCGCCGGACAGCGCCGCGCTGCTCGGATCAAGAGTGATGCGGACGGCGTACATCGCGGTGTAGTGCATGCTGCTGACCGCCAGGCCCATGACGAGCGCGGCGGCGGTGGCGACGACGGGGCCGCGCACGGTGAGGCTGAGCGTGAGCGCGGCGGTCGCGGCGACGACGGCGATCACGACGGAGGCGATGACCAGGGTGGAGTCGTACCGGATCGTGCCGTGCAGGTTGAGCGCCAGCATGCCGAGGTAGTGCATGGCCGCCACGCCGAGGCCGGTGCCGAGGCCGCCGAGCAGCACGCCGCGGACGCGGGAGCGGCCGTAACCGGCGGTGAACACGCCCGCGCCGACGACGAGTACGGCGACGACCAGGCTGAGCATGGTCAGCGGGACGTCGTAGCGGATCGGTGTGCCCTCGACGCCGAAGCCGAGCATCGCGACGAAGTGCATGGTCCAGATTCCGGAGCCGATGGCGACGGAGGCCAGCAGCAGCCAGTTGCGCTTGGAGGAACCGTCGGCCTCAAGTGCCCTGACCGTGCACCGCAGTCCGAGTGCCGCACCGACGCAGGCCATCGCGTAGGACAGGACGGGGGTGACCCATCCGGCGCCGAAGTGGTCCATGTGTCCCATGGGAAACCCCTCTCGCCCGCCGCACGGCATGGCCGTACGCGCGGAAGTACCGCCGATATCAAGCCATCGGGGGGCCTGATGATGTCAGCACAAAGTGACGGCCGGACCGGGCGAAAGGGGACCAGTGGGGAGATAGCCGAGGTTCGAAGCGGAATGTGGCGGCGACTTCCACAAAGCCCGCACGGGACCCGTCGGTATGTTCGGCGCTACTTGCGGGTATGGCTTTTCGCCGGAACGTTCAGGCCGGTTGTGGGAGCTCTCAAGGCAGCGAGGCGACGAGGCGACGAGGGCAAGGTGGCGAGGCGCCGGCGGTCATCCGGGCTGCGACCTGTTCAGAGCACCGTGGCACCCGGTACGGGCCCCGCCGCGACGCGAGCCGTCCGGCAGGTACCGGAGACGACGAGCGCGTCCGCGACCTTCGCCGCCGACTCGGCGTCACGGGTCAGGAACGCGGTCGTCGGCCCCGAGCCGGAGACCAGCGCGGCCGACGCCCCCGCGGCCGTCCCCGCCGCCAACGTCCGGGCCAGCGACGGCCGGAGGGACAGCGCGGCAGCCTGCAGATCATTGGAGAGGACGTCCGCGAGCGCGGTGGCGTCCCCCTCGGCCAGCGCGTCGAGCAGCGCCCGGGACGCGACCGGCTCCGGCACCTCGATCCCCTCGTTGAGGCGGTCGAACTCCCCGTACACCGCCGGCGTCGACAGCCCCCCGTCGGCCACCGCGAACACCCAGTGGAACGTCCCCCCGACCTCGAGGACGCGCAGCTTCTCGCCCCGCCCGGTGCCGAGGGCCGCCCCGCCGACCAGGCTGAACGGCACGTCGCTGCCCAACTCGGCGCAGATGTCGAGGAGTTCGTCGCGCGAGGCGCCCGTACCCCAGAGGGCGTCGCAGGCGAGGAGCGCGCCCGCGCCGTCGGCGGAGCCGCCCGCCATGCCGCCGGCGACGGGGATGTCCTTGGCGATGTGGATGTGCACGTCGGCCGCGCGCCCGTAGCGTGCGGCCAGTTTCTCGGCCGCGCGGGCCGCCAGGTTCGTACGGTCCAGGGGGACCTGAGCGGCGTCCGGCCCCTCGCAGGTCACCCGGAGGGCGTCGGCCGGGGTCACGGTGACCTCGTCGTACAGGCCGACCGCGAGGAAGACGTTGGCGAGGTCGTGGAAGCCGTCGGTCCTGGCGCCGCCCACGGCCAGCTGCACATTGACCTTGGCCGGAACACGTACGGTCACACTCACTGCTCGGTCTCCCGGTGGTTTTCGGCCTCGGTCTCCTGCTCGTTCCCCTGCTTGTTCTCCGCGATCCGCGCGAACTCCTCCACCGTCAGGGACTCGCCGCGGGCCTGGGGCGAGACGCCCGCCGCGACGAGGGCGGCCTCGGCGGCGGGTGCCGAGCCGGCCCAGCCGGCGAGCGCGGCGCGCAGGGTCTTGCGGCGCTGAGCGAAGGCGGCGTCGACGACGGCGAAGACCTCGCGCTTCGAGGCGCTCGTCTTGACCGGCTCCTCGCGCCGCACCAGCGAGACGAGCCCGCTGTCGACGTTCGGGGCGGGCCAGAACACCTTGCGTCCGATCGACCCGGCCCGCCTGACCTCGGCGTACCAGTTCGCCTTCACGGACGGCACGCCGTACACCCTTGAGCCGGGCGGGGCGGCGAGCCGGTCGGCGACCTCCGCCTGCACCATCACGAGCGTCCGCTCGATGGTGGGGAAGGTGTCGAGCATGTGCAGCAGTACGGGGACGGCGACGTTGTACGGCAGGTTCGCGACGAGGGCCGTGGGCGGGGGGTCGTCCGGCAGGTCGCCGACACCGACCTGCATGGCGTCGGAGTGCACGAGCGTGAACCGGTCGGCGCGCTCCGGCATCCGGGCCGTGATCGTCGCGGGCAGCGCGCCCGCGAGTACGTCGTCGATCTCGACGGCGACGACCCGGTCGGCGACCTCCAGCAGGGCGAGGGTCAGGGAGCCGAGGCCCGGGCCGACCTCGACGACCACGTCCTCGGGGCGGACGTCGGCGGTGCGCACGATGCGCCGCACGGTGTTGGCGTCGATGACGAAGTTCTGGCCGCGCTGCTTGGTGGGCCGTACGCCGAGGGCTGCCGCGAGTTCGCGGATGTCGGCGGGGCCCAGGAGGGCGTCGGGGGTGGGGCTGGTCACCCACCAAGGGTACGGGTCCCGTCCCGGGGGGGGGGGGGGGCGCGCCCCCCGCGGCAGTGGTGTCGGGGGGGGCGGAGGGGGGCCACCCCCGCCGCGCGCCCGCAGCCAGAC
>NZ_JBFAHW010000117.1:0-32138 GCF_040654355.1 Streptomyces sp. NPDC050704
CGCGCGCGGAATCCGTGCGGCCTGGCGCCGCCCCTGTGGCCAGCGCGACGGCCACCAACTCGACTTCGGTCACGGGAACCCCCTTCGGTTGTGCGCGGCTGTCCGGCTGAGGCCGGCTGTGCCCACCCGTTCCGCCCCAGCGGAACGACTGCCCACAGCCCTACGGGAACTGCTGTCTGCCGCAGGCCAGTCGGGGCACAGAGACCGGATCTTGTCCAGTTCCGTCGGCTCCTTGTCCCTCAACTCGCTCGGCAGGTCCGCCAGTTCGTCCAGGAGGTCTTGCGCCAGCATCCGCAGGTACGGTGACACCGGCTCACGTGACGCGCCCGCGCGGAGTGGGGCCTCCGGGCCGCCCGCCGTTCTCCAACGGGCGGCAATGCGTGACGCGTTGCGGCCGTCCTGGGCCGCCTGGCGGAGTTCGTGGCCGAGCAGGTCCTCGGGCTGGACCCAGGTCAGGCGCAGGGGAGGGGTCATGACAGCTCCGCGTACGCCGCCTCGTGGGCCCGGGTGCGGCGCACGTCACGCTCGAAGATCTCGCGCGTCACCTCCGTGAGCGTCGTCGCGGGCGCGTGCAGGTCCAGGCGGCTGGACTCCGCGACCGTCTTGGCCCAGTCGGACGGGACCTCCGAGCCGAGCGCGCCGGCGAGGGCGCCGGACATGGTGGCGATGGAGTCGCAGTCGCGGCCGTAGTTCACCGAGCCCAGGACCGCGTGCCGGTAGTCGCCGCGGGAGATCAGCAACATGCCCAGGGCGATGGGGAGTTCCTCGATGGAGTGGACGCGGGAGGGGCGGCGGGCGCCGAGCGAGGGAGCGCGGTAGTCGGGGCCGACCGTGTCGTAGGGAGCCACCGCCTCGCGCAACGGACGCAGCGCCGACTCGAAGTCCGAGTAGCGCGTGGCCGTGTCACAGACCGTCTCGATCGCCGCGCGTGTGCCGTCCTTCGCCACCGCGAGGCAGGCCTCTACCACCGAGTCCGGGGTCGCGCCGGGGGTGCAGGCCGCCGCGACTCCCGCCGCGAGGACACCCGCCGCCTCGCGTCCGTACGACGACTGGTGGGCGCCCGCGATGTCGAGGGCCTCGGCGTACGCGCCCGCCGGGTTGGCCGCGTTGACCAGTCCGACGGGGGCCATGTACATCGCGGCACCGCAGTTGACGATGTTGCCGGTGCCGGCCTCGCGGGGGTCGATGTGGCCGTAGTGGATCCGGGCCACCAGCCACTTCTCGGCGAGGAAGATCCGCTGGAGGGGGAGGGCCTCGGCTTCGAGTTCCGGGATCCAGCGGGGGGTCGTCATCAGGTCGGGGACCAGGTGACCGGCGATGGCGTACGCGTCGAGGTGGTCGCGGACCGTCGCGTACACCCGTACCAGCGCGTGGGTCATCAGGGTGTCGTCGGTGACGTGGCCGTCGCCCTTGTGGTACGGGGCGACGGGGCGGGCCGTGCGCCAGGCGTCGGCGTTCCAGGGGCCGACGATGCCGTGGACGCGGCCGCCGTGGCGCTCGGTGATCTGCTCGGGGGAGTAGCCCTCGACGGGGCCGCCGAGCGCGTCGCCGACGGCGGCTCCTACCAGGCTGCGGGTGATCCGTTCTTCCAGCGTTGCGGGTGCCGGTGCGGATGCGATGGGCGTCATGTCCGAATCATCCCTCCGGGAGGGCCAGTTCTGTCGCTGCGAGGAGTTCGGCGAGTTCTACGAGGTCCGTGCCGGTCAGGCGAGGGAGTGCGCAGCCCGAGAGGGTGCGGCAGGCGTCGCGCCAGGAGGCGGGGATCGCGGCGGCGCCGCCGAGCGCGCCGGTGAGCGCGCCGACCAGGGCGGGGGCCGAGTCCGCGACCCGGGACAGGCATGCGGCGGCGGGTACGGCTTCGGCGATCCGGCCGTGCGCGGCGGTGGCGAGGGCGAGGGCGACCGGGACGGTTTCGGCGGCGGCGATTCCGTAGCTGTAGACGTGGTCGACGATCTGGTGTTCCAGAAGGGGGATGAGGCCGAAGGCGCCGTCCCCTTTCAGGACGGAGTCGCGGGCGAGCCGGAGCGCGTGGCGGGCGTTTCGGCCGATCTCGGTGGACTCGGGGAGTTCGGCGAGCGCGGCCGTCGTGCAGGCGTCCACGTCCGCGCCGGCCAGTGCGAGTGCGATTGCCGCGGCCATCGCCCGGGCGCCGTGCACGCCGTCGCCGTCCTGGGTGTAGCGGGCGTCGAACTCGGCGAGTTCCGCGGCCGATCGGGGGTCGCCGGCATGTGCGACGGCGAGCACGCAGGCCCGTACGCAGGCCGCGTCGTCGAAGTAGTGGGGGTTGTCGTGGCCGGTGGCGGGCGGGCGCAGGCCGGTGGCGAGGTTGCCGAGGCCGGCCCGTACGGAGATGCGGGCGCGCAGGGGGAGTACGGCCGACTCGACCTCGGCGGCGCGGTTCGCTGCGGCGGCGACTTCGCTGGCTACGGCGTTCCAGGACAGGTCGATTGCCGCGCGCATGCGGCGGTCTCGGCTCAGGTCGCCGAGCATGCCGGCGTCGGTGGCCCGGAGCAGTGCCTCCGCGGCGAACGCCGCCCACTCGGCGTCGTCCGAGGGGCCGAGCCGTAGGGGTTCCGGGGGCTGGTTCAGGGCGATGGGGACGGGGAGGGTGGTTGTGGCGTTCTGTTCTGCGAAGGTGTCCAGTTCTCGGGTGAGGCGGCGGGTCCATTCGGGCATGCGGGCGGCTCTGTGGCGGGCGGCCGGCCAGCCGGCGGCGTCGCCTGCGGCCAGGCCTAGGAGGAGGCCTTCGATTCGCCGTGGGGTGCTGGGTGGGTGTGCGATGTGCGGGTTCGTTGTGGCTGGTCGCGCAGTTCCCCGCGCCCCTGGTGGGGTCGGGGTGCGGCGTGTGACCTGCGGGTCGTTTTGGGCTGGTCGTGCCCACGCGGCGGAGCCGCACATGTCACAGCCCCGCGCCCCTGACGGGGCGCTCACGGCTGGACCTTGTTCTCATCGGCAGCCAGCACATACGCGCCCGGGTCCGGAGCCGGTCGCTCGTGGATGTAGGTGTGCTCCTCCTCGTCCGGGGTCAGCAAGTCCGCCACGTCCAGGACGTGGTGGCCTCGCATCGATGGGAGGCAGCTTCCCCTTGCCGGGCCGATTGCCGTCGCCCAGGCCGTGGGGATCGATGAGGCGCCCCTCGTCGCGCCCGCCAGGGCGCCGGCCACCGCTGCCGTCGTGTCCGCGTCGCGGCCCATGTTGACCGCGGTGAGGACGGCCTCCGTGAAGTCGCCGTCGGCGGCCGCGTACGCGCCGAAGGCGAGGGCGACCGCCTCGGGGGCCAGGTCCGTCCAAGGGTAGCCGCCGATGACGACCGAGGAGCGGATCGCGCGTTCGCCGCGGTGGGCGCAGGCGACGGCCCGGCGGAGGGAACGGGCGGTCCAGGAGTCGTCGGGGATGACGGCCAGGGCCGTGGCGACGACCACGATCGTCGAGGCGCCCGCCATCGCCGCGGCGACGCCCGCCGCGACCGCCTGGCCGCCGTAGATGCCCTCGCCCTCGTGGCTCACCGAACCGTCGATCGCCACCAACCGGGCCGCCTCCGCGGGGCGGCCCGCCGCGAAGACGCCGAAGGGGGCCGCGCGCATGGCGAGACCGTCGCTCCAGGCATGCCGGTGCTGGGCGGAGATGGGGGCGGCCAGGCCCCGGCGCAGGTTCTCCAGGGTGCCCCGCTCGCTGAAGCCCGCGCCCCGGAACGGGCCCTCGTCCAGGTCCGCGATCCACTGGTGCCAGGCCGCCTCCACATGCGCGACCGTGAGTGCCGAACCGTGCCGGGCCAGCAGGAGCCCCGAGAAGATCGCATACTCGGTGTCATCCGTGCCGGCGGGATTTTCGGCCACGTATCCCGTGATGCGGCCCCAGCGTGCGCGGATCTCGGACGGTTTCATGTTCTCCGCGGGCGCCCCCAGTGCGTCCCCGACGGCGAGTCCGAGCAGCGCGCCGCGTGCTCGCTCGCGGAGGTCGGCGGCGCTCCCGGGTGCCGGGACCGAGGGAACGCAGGCAGTCGAAGCCATGGCGGTGCCTCTCCATCGCGGGGTCCGGAAGGACAGCAGGACCCTTTGCTGATCTGTCCCACCTGAGGGGCGCACCCGAGCCTCACGCACCCCAGCGTCACCCGGTCGACATCTGTGCGCACCCACCTGCGGATGAGCGAGTGAGCGGAAAGGTGCAGGTAAGTACGGCCTTCCTTGCTGGCGGGCGGGAAATTCCAGACGTACATTTGGTGTTGTCCAAAGGTAGAATCAGTCCAAACAAGAACCATGGGGGATCCGGGCATGGCCATCATCGAGACCGAGGCGGCGCTCCACGAGGCGCACCGCGACAACCACACGCACCGGGATGTGAGCGGCGGCTGGCTGCGCCCCGCCGTCTTCGGTGCCATGGACGGGCTCGTGTCCAATCTCGCCCTGATGACCGGTGTTGCCGGCGGGGCCGTCTCGCACCGGACCATCGTCATCACCGGGCTCGCGGGTCTGGCCGCCGGCGCCTTCTCCATGGCCGCCGGCGAGTACACCTCCGTCGCCTCGCAGCGTGAGCTCGTCGAGGCCGAACTCGACGTCGAGCGCAGGGAGTTGAGGAAGCACCCCAAGGACGAGGAGCGGGAGCTCGCCGAGCTGTACCAGGGGCGCGGTGTCGATCCCGTGCTCGCCCGGGAGGTCGCCCGGCAGCTGTCGAAGGACCCCGAGCAGGCGCTTGAGATACACGCGCGGGAGGAGCTGGGTATCGATCCCGGCGACCTGCCCTCGCCGACCGTCGCCGCCGTGTCGAGCTTCGGCTCGTTCGCGCTGGGGGCCCTGCTGCCCGTACTGCCGTATCTGCTGGGCGCGACCGCCCTGTGGCCCGCTCTCCTGCTCGCGCTCCTCGGGCTCTTCGCGAGCGGTGCGATCGTGGCCAAGGTGACCGCGAAGTCCTGGTGGTACAGCGGATTCCGGCAGCTCGCGCTGGGCGGGGCCGCGGCCGGTGTGACGTACGTCCTGGGTGCTTTGTTCGGTACGGCCGTAGGATGAATGGGGCGCCGAGTCGAGCAGCTATGCAAGGGACTGCATAAGTAGTCGTTACTCGGCGGTTTCGATCCCTTAACCACCGGGCATGAGCCGTAAGCGCTGCGGGCAATGAGGCCTGCTCCGCACCTGTCGAGGCGGGTGACGTTGCCTGCCCCGACCGGACCGACGGTCACTGATCTGTCCGCAAAGGTCCCCCTATTTCACCGCCACGAGCGGTACCCGCGCCGCGAACTGTGGCGTCCGCATGTTGGAACGCAGTATCCGGTTCACGAGAACCGCTCCATCATGTAACCTGCACGAAATTTTGCACCCACCGCAGAGGGCCAACGTCGTCCCTCGGCAATCGCATATGCCACGACGACGACGGGAGAGCCGATGCGTACGCCGCGCCAGCCGTCCCAGCACTCCGCGAATGGCCAGAAGTGGTCCTTCATGGATGCTCGCCCTGCTGCGCAGGGTATGTACGACCCCCGCAACGAGCACGACGCCTGTGGCGTCGGCTTCGTGGCCACCCTCACCGGCGAGGCGAGCCACGCGCTGGTCGAGCAGGCGCTCACGGTTCTGCGCAATCTGGAGCACCGCGGTGCCACCGGCGCCGAACCGGACTCCGGAGACGGTGCGGGCATCCTGTCCCAGGTCCCGGACGCCTTCTTCCGCGAGGTGGCCGGTTTCGAGCTGCCCGAGGCCGGTGCGTACGCGGTCGGTACCGCCTTCCTGCCCGAGGACGGCGCCGCCGACGCCGTCTCACGGATCGAGACGATCGCCGCCGACGAGGGCCTGACCGTCCTCGGCTGGCGCGACGTGCCGGTCGCCCCCGGACTCCTCGGCGCCACCGCCCGCTCGACGATGCCCGTCTTCCGCCAGGTCTTCGTGGCCGACGGCGAGAGCGTGGGCATCGACCTCGACCGCAAGGCGTTCGTGCTGCGCAAGCGCGCCGAGCGCGAGGCCGACGTGTACTTCCCGTCGCTCTCCGCCCGGACCATCGTCTACAAGGGCATGCTGACCACCGGCCAGCTGGAGCCCTTCTTCCCGGACCTGTCCGACCGCCGCTTCGCCTCCGCGATCGCGCTCGTGCACTCCCGGTTCTCCACGAACACCTTCCCGAGCTGGCCGCTCGCCCACCCGTACCGCTTCGTCGCGCACAACGGCGAGATCAACACGGTCAAGGGCAACCGCAACTGGATGGCGGCCCGCGAGTCCCAGCTCGTCTCCGACCTCTTCGGCGACCAGGAGAAGATCGAGCGGGTCTTCCCGATCTGCACGCCCGAGGCCTCCGACTCCGCGTCCTTCGACGAGGTCCTGGAGCTGCTGCACCTCGGCGGCCGGTCCCTCCCGCACTCCGTGCTGATGATGATCCCGGAGGCCTGGGAGAACCACGCCTCCATGGACGCCGCCCGCCGCGCCTTCTACCAGTTCCACGCCACGATGATGGAACCGTGGGACGGCCCGGCCTGCGTCACCTTCACCGACGGCACCCAGGTCGGCGCGGTCCTCGACCGCAACGGCCTGCGCCCCGGCCGCTACTGGGTCACCGACGAGGGCCTCGTCGTCCTCGGCTCCGAGGTCGGCGTCCTCGACATCGACCCCGCGAAGGTCGTCCGCAAGGGCCGCCTGCAGCCCGGCCGCATGTTCCTCGTGGACACCGCCGAGCACCGGATCATCGAGGACGACGAGATCAAGGCCGGCCTCGCCGCCGAGAACCCGTACGCGGAGTGGCTGGAAGCCGGCGAGATCGAGCTCTCCGACCTGCCCGAGCGCGAGCACATCGTGCACACCCACGCCTCGGTCACCCGCCGCCAGCAGACCTTCGGTTACACCGAGGAGGAGCTGCGCGTCATCGTCGCGCCGATGGCCAAGACCGGCGGCGAGCCGCTCGGCTCCATGGGCACGGACTCGCCGATCGCGGCCCTGTCCGAGCGCCCCCGGCTGCTCTTCGACTACTTCACCCAGCTCTTCGCACAGGTCACCAACCCGCCGCTGGACGCCATCCGCGAGGAGCTCGTCACCTCGCTGCGCTCGTCGCTGGGCCCGGCGGGCAACCTCCTGGAGCCGACCGCGGCCTCCTGTCGTAGCGTCACGCTGCCCTTCCCGGTGATCGACAACGACGAGCTGGCCAAGCTCATCCACATCAACGCCGACGGCGACATGCCCGGCATGAAGGCCGCGACCCTGTCCGGCCTGTACCGGGTCTCCGGCGGCGGCGAGTCGCTCGCCGCACGCATCGACGAGATCTGCACCGAGGCCGACGCCGCCATCGAGAACGGCGCACGCCTGATCGTCCTCTCGGACCGGCACTCCGACGCCGAGCACGCGCCGATCCCCTCGCTGCTGCTCACCGCGGCCGTCCACCACCACCTCATCCGCACCAAGCAGCGCACCCAGGTGGGTCTGCTCGTCGAGGCGGGCGACGTCCGCGAGGTCCACCACGTGGCCCTCCTCATCGGCTTCGGCGCCGCGGCCGTCAACCCGTACCTGGCGATGGAGTCCGTCGAGGACCTGGTCAGGGCCGGAACGTTCCTTCCCGGCATCGAGCCCGAGCAGGCCATCCGCAACCTGATCTACGCCCTCGGCAAGGGTGTCCTCAAGGTCATGTCCAAGATGGGCATCTCGACCGTCGCCTCCTACCGCGGCGCCCAGGTCTTCGAGGCCGTCGGTCTCGACCAGGCCTTCGTCCAGAAGTATTTCAACGGCACGGCCACCAAGATCGGCGGCGTCGGCATCGACGTCATCGCCAAGGAGGTCGCCGCCCGTCACGCCAAGGCGTACCCGGCGAGCGGCATCGCGCCCGCGCACCGCGCGCTCGACATAGGCGGCGAGTACCAGTGGCGCCGCGAGGGCGAGCCGCACCTGTTCGACCCGGAGACGGTCTTCCGCCTCCAGCACTCGACGCGCACCCGCAGCTACGACATCTTCAAGCAGTACACGGACCGCGTGAACGAGCAGTCCGAGCGGCTGATGACGCTGCGCGGCCTGTTCGGCTTCAAGTCGGGCCGCGAGCCGATCTCCATCGACGAGGTCGAGCCGGCGAGCGAGATCGTCAAGCGCTTCTCCACCGGCGCCATGTCCTACGGCTCCATCTCCAAGGAAGCCCACGAGACGCTCGCCATCGCCATGAACCAGCTGGGCGGCAAGTCCAACACCGGTGAGGGCGGCGAGGACGCGGACCGCCTGTACGACCCGGCCCGCCGGTCCAGCATCAAGCAGGTGGCCTCCGGCCGCTTCGGCGTCACGTCCGAGTACCTGGTCAACGCCGACGACATCCAGATCAAGATGGCCCAGGGCGCCAAGCCCGGCGAGGGCGGCCAGCTGCCCGGCCACAAGGTCTACCCGTGGGTCGCCAAGACCCGCCACAGCACCCCCGGCGTGGGCCTCATCTCCCCGCCGCCGCACCACGACATCTACTCCATCGAGGACCTCGCCCAGCTGATCCACGACCTGAAGAACGCGAACCCGCAGGCGCGGATTCACGTGAAGCTGGTCTCCGAGGTCGGCGTCGGCACGGTCGCCGCGGGTGTGTCCAAGGCGCACGCGGACGTCGTACTCATCTCGGGTCACGACGGCGGTACGGGCGCGTCCCCGCTGACTTCCCTGAAGCACGCGGGCGGTCCCTGGGAGCTCGGCCTCGCCGAGACCCAGCAGACGCTGCTCCTCAACGGCCTGCGCGACCGCATCGTCGTGCAGACCGACGGTCAGCTGAAGACCGGTCGTGACGTCGTCATCGCCGCGCTGCTCGGCGCCGAGGAGTTCGGTTTCGCGACCGCGCCGCTCGTCGTCTCCGGCTGCGTCATGATGCGCGTCTGCCACCTGGACACCTGCCCGGTCGGCATCGCCACGCAGAACCCGGTGCTCCGCGAGCGGTTCGCCGGCAAGGCCGAGTACATCGTGAACTTCTTCCAGTTCATCGCCGAAGAGGTCCGCGAGATCCTCGCCGAGCTGGGCTTCCGCACGATCGAGGAGGCCGTCGGCCACGCCGAGCACCTCGACGTCGAGCGGGCCGTCAACCACTGGAAGGCGCAGGGCCTGGACCTGTCCCCGCTCTTCTACGTGCCCGAACTGCCCGAGGGCGCCCCCCTCCACCAGGTCATCCAGCAGGACCACGGCCTGGAGAAGGCGCTCGACAACGAGCTGATCAAGCTCGCCGCCGACGCCCTCGCCGCGTCCAGCGCGACCGACGCCCAGCCGGTCCGCGCCCAGGTCGCGATCCGCAACATCAACCGCACGGTCGGCACCATGCTCGGCCACGAGGTGACCAAGAAGTTCGGTGGCGCGGGCCTGCCCGAGGACACCATCGACATCACCTTCACCGGCTCGGCGGGCCAGTCCTTCGGCGCCTTCCTGCCGCGCGGCGTGACGCTGCGCCTGGAGGGCGACGCCAACGACTACGTCGGCAAGGGCCTCTCCGGCGGCCGGGTGATCGTCCGTCCCGACCGGGGCGCCGACCACCTCGCCGAGTTCTCGACGATCGCGGGCAACACCATCGCGTACGGCGCCACCGGCGGCGAGCTGTTCCTGCGGGGCCGTACCGGCGAGCGGTTCTGCGTCCGCAACTCCGGCGCCACGGTCGTGTCCGAGGGCGTGGGCGACCACGGCTGCGAGTACATGACCGGCGGTCACGCGGTCGTGCTCGGCGAGACGGGCCGCAACTTCGCGGCCGGTATGTCGGGCGGCATCGCGTACGTCATCGACCTGAACCGCGACAACGTGAACGTCGGCAACGCCGGCGCCGTCGAGGAGCTGGACGACACCGACAAGCAGTGGCTGCACGACGTCGTGCGCCGGCACCAGGAGGAGACCGGCTCGACCGTCGCCGGGAAGCTCCTGGCCGAGTGGGACACGGCCGTGGACCGCTTCAGCAAGATCATCCCCAGTACGTACAAGGCAGTGCTCGCCGCCAAGGACGCCGCCGAGCGAGCCGGTCTCTCCGAGACCGAGATCACCGAGAAGATGATGGAGGCGGCGACCAATGGCTGATCCGAAGGGCTTTCTGAACCACGGTCGCGAGGTCGCGAAGACCCGCCCCGTCGGTGAGCGCGTCAGGGACTGGAACGAGGTCTACGTTCCGGGCTCGCTGCTGCCGATCATCCCCACGCAGGCCTCGCGCTGCATGGACTGCGGTATCCCGTTCTGCCACAACGGCTGTCCGCTGGGGAATCTGATCCCCGAGTGGAACGACTACGCGTACCGCGAGGACTGGTCCGCCGCGTCGGAGCGGCTGCACGCGACGAACAACTTCCCGGAGTTCACCGGCCGCCTCTGCCCGGCCCCTTGTGAGTCCGCGTGTGTGCTGGGCATCAACCAGCCCGCCGTGACCATCAAGAACGTCGAGGTCTCCATCATCGACAAGGCATGGGACAGCGGCGACGTCGCCGCCCAGGCGCCCGAGCGGCTGAGCGGCAAGACGGTCGCGGTCATCGGCTCGGGGCCGGCCGGTCTGGCCGCCGCGCAGCAGCTGACGCGGGCGGGCCACACGGTCGCCGTGTACGAGCGCGCGGACCGCATCGGCGGCCTGCTCCGTTACGGCATCCCCGAGTTCAAGATGGAGAAGCGGCACATCAACCGGCGTATCGAGCAGATGCGCGCGGAGGGCACCAAGTTCCGTACGGGCGTGGAGATCGGGCGCGACATCGACGCGGCGAAGCTGCGCAAGCGGTACGACGCCGTGGTCATCGCCGCCGGTGCGACCGTCTCCCGCGACCTGCCGGTCCCCGGGCGTGAGCTGAAGGGGATCCATTTCGCGATGGAGTACCTGCCGCTCGCCAACAAGGTGCAGGAGGGCGACTTCGTGGCGCCTCCGATCACCGCCGAGGGCAAGCACGTCGTCGTGATCGGCGGCGGTGACACCGGCGCGGACTGCGTGGGCACGGCCCACCGTCAGGGCGCCGCGTCCGTCACGCAGCTGGAGATCATGCCCCAGCCGGGCGAGGAGCGGAACCCGGGGCAGCCCTGGCCGACCTTCCCCATGCTCTACAAGGTGACCTCCGCGCACGAGGAGGGCGGCGAGCGGATCTACTCCGTCTCCACCACCCACTTCGAGGGCGACGAGGATGGCAACGTGCAGTGGCTGCACCTCGTCGAGGTCGAGTTCGTCGACGGCAAGCTGACGCAGCTGCCGGGTACCGAGCGGAAGATCCCGGCGCAGCTCGTCACGCTCGCGATGGGCTTCACCGGGACCGACCAGGAGAACGGGCTGGTCTCGCAGTTCGGCATCGAGCTCGACGCGCGCGGCAACATCGCGCGGGACGCCGACTTCGCCACCAACGTGCCCGGCGTGTACGTCGCCGGTGACGCGGGCCGCGGTCAGTCGCTGATCGTGTGGGCCATCGCGGAGGGCCGCTCGGCCGCCCGCGGAGTCGACCGGTTCCTCACGGGCGTGAGCGAGCTGCCGGCGCCCATCCGCCCCACGGACCGTTCACTGATGGTCTGACGCTCCACCCCAACAGACGTCCCGTACAACGGCGTACGGAACTGAACGCGGCGCCTGCTTTGTCCCCGACCGGACGATGGTGGGCGCCGTGGTGCGTTTGGGGACGCAGCCCTGAGTGAGTGCGGAGATGGCTCACCGCACCTCGTACGGCTGGCCGTAGATCTTCCACTTCAGCGGTGTCTCCAGTCCCAGGTTGTCGTCGTACAGGAACTGGCGCTGGGCCGTGTCGATGCGGGTCGTGTCGCGCTTCTCGGCCCGCATCACCTTGCGGCGGGTGTCGAGGAAGATGTCGAGGTAGGCCTTCTCGTCGCCGCCCTCCGTCGGGGTGTCCGCCTCCGCCATGGCGTCCTTGCGGAGGCCGTAGAAGCCGGGGTCGGTGCCCGGGCCGTGCATGACCATGGCGTCGTAGTAGATGAACTGGCCGAGGGTGCCGAGCCCGTCGCGTTGGGCGAGGCGGACCGCCGGGGTGAAGTAGACGCGGTCGCGCTCGGAGTCCTGGGCCCGGCGGAAGGCCGGTATCGCGGATTCCGCCTTCCAGGCCTCGGTGAAGCCGGGGTCCAGGCCCTCGTGGGAGTCGGAGCCGTCGACCTCGCGGAGGGCGGGGAGGTAGCGGGCCAGGGCGTTGTCCGGGCGGGACCCGGTGTAGCGCTCGACCAGGGTGAGCAGGTCGTGCGTACCGGTGGTGAAGCCGATGATGCCGGCGGTGTAGCCGCGGCCGTCCCCGATGTCCTCGATATAGCCGTACTGGTCGCGCCAGTCGAGGCTGGAGTTCTCGGCACTGGACACGATCCGCTGGGCCAGGTCCTTCTTGTCCGGTGCGGCGAGGCCCGTCTGCCCTGAGGGATCGGCGGGCGAGGCCGTGGACCGCGCGTCCGGGCCGGAGCCGTCGGTGTCCTGGTCGGGCACGAGGAAGTACACCGCCACCGCCACGAGAGGGACGGCGGCGAGCAGCAGACGGGCGGCGCGTTTCATGCGGCAAAGAGTACGATCGCCGCAGAGTGCCGTGCCGCACCGGGTGGAGAATCTGTGAGTGTCGGGGGAGAACTTGTGAGCGCGGAGGAACTGGCGCTGCTGCGGGCGGAGTCGGGCGGACCATTGCCGGAGAGTTTCGGACGGCTGGACGGCGAACAGGCCCGTCTGCTGGCCGGGGCGCTGCGGCGGGCGCGGGACCGGCGGGCGTCGGGGCTGAACGAGGCCGCTGAGGACGCCCTCACCCTCGTACCGGCCCTGACCAGGGAACCTGTCCGCCGGATGCTCTTCCGCTGAGCGCCCCGCGGGAGCTGTGCAGTGTCGCACCTCCGAGCCCCTCAAGGGGCTCGGTACCGCACCGGACCTCGTCGATTCCGCATATCCGTAATAGCCGTATAGGGGACCCTCCCGCATGGACACCTTGCGCAGCAGGGCCGAGACCCTGAAGCTCGCCCGGCTGCTGGATGTCGAGCCACGGGAACTGGCGTTCCTCGAAGAACTGCCCGTCGACGACGTGCGTGCCTTCCGCGAGCGGTCCGTCGCCGCCCTGTTCGACGACGACTCGGAGCTGCTCGACCGTGTCGCCGCCCTGACGAGACTGCTGCCCGTCGGGGTCGCCGCGGGCATCGCGCAGAAGGCGCTGGGGCCCCGGCTGGCCGCCGCCCTCGCCGGGCGCCTCGAACCGGCCCGCGCCGCCGACATCATCGACAGGCTGCCGGCCGAGTTCACGGCCCGGTGCTGCCATCACCTCGACCCGCGCCGGATCGCCGCGATCATGGGCAGGCTGGACGACGACATCGTCGTACGCATCGCCCTCGTCCTCGCCGATCGCGGCGACCATCTCACGATGGGCCGGTTCGTCGGGCATCTGCGGGACTCGGCACTGCTGCGGATCCTGCCGCGGCTCGACGACGCGACGGTCCTGAAGACCGGCTTTGTCATCGATCATCCCCAACGCCTCGGTCACATCGTCGAGTTGATGGGTGAGGAGCGGGTCTCCTCGATCATCGCGTCCGCCGCCGAGAGCGCGCTGTGGCCGGAGGCGATGGCCGTCGCGGGCATGGTGGGCGGGGAACCGCGGGCCCGGATCGCCTCCCTCACCGCCGCCCAGCCCGAGCCCCGGCTCGACTCGCTGGTACGCACCACCGCGGAGCAGGATCTGTGGGAGTCGCTGCTGCCGATCGTGGCGCTGCTGAGCGCGGCGGAGCTGCGGGTCGTCGCCGCGCTGCCCGCGCTGCGGGAGCCCGCCGTGCTCGACGGGCTCGTACGCGGAGTCGTGGCGACCGGACTCTGGGCGGAGTTCCTGCCCATGGTGGGGATACTGCCCGCGACCGCGCGCCGGGTCGTCGCGACGGCCGCGGGCGCGCTCTCCGACGCCGAGCTCGACGCGCTGGCCCGCGGAGTCGACAAGCAGAACCTCTGGGAACTGGTCGTCCCCCTCGTCGAGTTGATGGACGACACCGCCAGGCAGCGGCTCCTCGAACTGCCGGCGTTCCAGGACCAGCTGCCCGGTTAGGCTCACCCGGTCAGTCCGTGACCGAAAGGAGCCCCCGTGGCCGGGATCAGCCTCACCAAGGTGGAGGAGACCGCGCCCGCGCTGGTCAGCCTCTACAAGAGCGCGGGGGTCTCCCTCACCAAGCAGGGGCTGAGCGGGCAGCGGGCCGCCGTGTATCTGGTGGTCGACTACTCGGGGTCCATGAAGCCGTACTACGCGGACGGGAGCGTGCAAGCGCTCGCCGACCGGGTGCTGGGGCTCTCGGCGCACCTCGACGACGACGGGACGGTACCGGTCGTCTTCTTCTCCACGGACGTCGACGCCGTCACCGACATCGCGCTCGACAACCACGACGGGCGCATCGAGCGGATCGTCGCCGGGCTGGGGCACATGGGCAAGACGAGTTACCACCTGGCGATGGACGCCGTCATCGACCACTACCTCGACAGCGGCTCCAAGGACCCGGCCCTCGTCGTCTTCCAGACGGACGGCGGCCCGATCAACAAGCTCGCCGCCGAGCGGTACCTGTGCAAGGCGGCCAGGCTGCCGCTGTTCTGGCAGTTCATCGGCTTCGGCGACACGTCGAGCAAGCAGTTCGACTTCCTGCGCAAGCTCGACGAGTTGGCGGTGCCGGGGAAGCGGGTCGTCGACAACGCCGGTTTCTTCCACGCCGGTTCGGATCCGCGGCGGGTCTCGGACGGGGAGCTGTACGACCGGCTGGTGGGCGAGTTCCCGCAGTGGCTGTCGGCGGCACGGGCCCAGGGGATCGTCCAATGAGGGCAGTGAGGGCGGGCGTACGGCTGCTGCCCGCCGCCGGACGCGTCGCCGTGCCCTGGAAGAACGGCGGCGGCGTGACCCGCGAGATCGCGGCCTGGCCGCCGGGCGACGGCATGGGCGTCGGCATGGGCGTCGGTATGGACGACTTCACGTGGCGCGTGAGCCTTGCCGAGGTCGCGGCGGACGGGCCGTTCTCCGCGTTCCCCGAGGTCGACCGGACGCTGACCCTCGTGGAGGGAGCGGGCATGGACCTGACGGTGGGCGGCGAGCGACGGCTCGTCGACGAGCGGTTCGTCCCGCAGGACTTCCGCGGCGACGTTCCGACCGACTGCCGCCTCCTGGACGGCCCGGTGGTGAACCTCAACGTGATGTGGCGCAGAGGCGAACGGACGACCCCCAACGTGGCCGTCGTCCGGGGACGACTGCCGCTCGCCGCCCCGGGGACTGCCCCGGAGGCCGGACCGGCGGCCCTGCTCGTCGTCGCGCTCGACGGGACCGCCGAGGTCGCCGGGGCCCGGCTCGGGCCGTACGACGCCGTGCTGCTGACCGGGGAGTGGGGCGCGGAGGGCGCCGCCGAGTCGCGCGTGACGGGACGGGCCGCGCTGGTCGGGCTGCCGGCACCGGCCTGACGGGCGCACGCTCACCCGATGCCGTCGGACCAGTCACGCGGCATGGGGTGAGCGGATAGCCCAGTCGGAGGGTTCACCGGACTCGGCGGCCGACATTCTGGCCGCCCCGTTGGCTCCGCCCAAGACGCGTGCCACCCTGAGGTAAGAGCCTGTGTCTGAACCCCCGTCGTCCGCGCGGAGCGCGGGCGCAGCGGCGGTCGGTGCGTGCCCTCGGTGTGCGGCGTTGCAGGTCATGTGGCGGAGCCACCTGTCCTGTGGCGCCGTGCGGCGAGGGTGCGTGCCGGGCGTCGGGGCGCAGGCGGGGGTTCAGACACAGGCTCTAAGCCAAGGGGAAGGCCACGCATGGGTGCGCGATCGGTGGACGCCGGGCAGAGCGACGGACATCCGGCGAGGACGGGCAGAGGACGGCCCGCGCAGACGGGCAAGGGTGAGCGGCTGGCGGACTGGGCCGACGGGCGGCTCGGGCTCTACGGGCTCGCCAAGTCCCAGATGCGCAAGGTGTTCCCGGACCACTGGTCCTTCATGCTCGGCGAGATCTGCCTCTACAGCTTCCTCATCCTCATCCTCACCGGCGTCTACCTCACGCTCTTCTTCGAGCCCAGCGCCGCCGAGGTCGTCTACAACGGGTCGTACGAGCCGCTGAACGGCGTCGTGATGACCAGGGCGTACGAGTCCACGCTCGACATCAGCTTCGACGTACGCGGCGGTCTGCTGATCCGGCAGATCCACCACTGGGCCGCGCTCGTCTTCGTCGCCGGAATGCTCGTGCACATGATGCGGGTGTTCTTCACCGGCGCGTTCCGCAAGCCGCGCGAGCTGAACTGGGTGTTCGGCTGGACCCTGCTGTTCCTCGGCATCATCACCGGCCTGACCGGCTACTCGCTCCCCGACGACCTGCTCTCCGGCACCGGGCTGCGCTTCGCCCAGGGCGCGATCCTGTCGGTGCCGGTCGTGGGCACGTACCTCGCCCTCTTCCTCTTCGGCGGCGAGTTCCCGGGGGACGACATCATCGCCCGCCTGTACCCGATCCACATCCTCCTGCTGCCCGGGATCATGCTCGGCCTGGTCGTCGCCCACCTGATCCTGGTCTTCTACCACAAGCACACGCAGTACCCCGGGCCCGGACGCGACCAGAAGTCCGTGGTCGGCATGCCGTTCATGCCGGTCTACATGGCCAAGGCCGGCGGCTTCTTCTTCCTGGTCTTCGGCGTGCTGTCGATGATCGGCGCGCTCGCGACCATCAACCCCGTGTGGGCGTTCGGCCCCTACCGCGCCGACCTGGTCACCACCGGCGCCCAACCCGACTGGTATCTCGGCTTCTCCGAGGGGCTGATCCGGGTGATGCCGGGATGGGAGATCAACGCCTTCGGCCACACCCTGGCCCTGGGCGTCTTCATCCCCTTCTCGCTCTTCCCGCTGATCATGCTGGCGATCGGCGTGTACCCGTTCATCGAGGCGTGGATCACCGGCGACAAACGCGAGCACCACATCCTCGACCGGCCCCGCAACGTCCCCACCCGCACCGGACTCGGGGTGGCCTGGCTGAGTCTGTACGGGGTGCTGCTGATCGGCGGCGGCAACGACATCGTGGCCCTGCGACTGCATCTGTCGATCAACCTGATCACGTGGTTCGTGCGGATCGGCTTCTTCGTGGTGCCGGTACTGGCCTTCATCATCACCAGACGCATCTGCCTGGGGTTGCAACGCCGGGACCGGGACAAGGTGTTGCACGGACGGGAGTCCGGCACCATCAAACGGCTCCCGCACGGTGAGTACGTCGAGGTGCACGAACCCCTCACCCAGGCCCAGCGGTTCACCCTCACCCAGCACGAACAGGACGGGCACTACGAGCTGGGCCCGCTCGTCGACGCGAACGGTGTCACCCGCAAGGTCAGGACGTCCCAGCGGCTGCGGGCGCGGCTCGCCCGCGCCATGTACGGACAGGACACGTACATCCCCAAGCCGACTGTCGAGGAGTACCGCGAGCTCACGAGCAGCGACGAGCACCACCACTAGCGACGAGCACCACCGCTGAGGACCAGCTCCCGGCATGCGCTCGGCGTGCCCCAGGCGGTGCGCAGGGCACGGGCCTTGGTCAGCCACAGGGAGAGGTCGTACTCCGCGGTGTAGCCGATCGCGCCGTGCAGTTGCAGGGCCGTGCGAGCGGTCCTGTACGCCGCCTCGCAGGCCGCGACCTTGGCGGCGGCCACGTCGGCCGGGTCCATGGACAGGGCGGCCCCGAAGAGCAGCGGCCGGGCGAACTCCAACGCGATCTTGGCGTCGGCCAGTTGGTGCTTGACCGCCTGGAACGAGCCTATGGGCACACCGAACTGGACGCGCTGCTTGACGTACGCGACTGTCCTGTCGAGGAGCGTGAGGCCGACTCCCAGGGCCTGGGCGGCAGTGGCGAGACGGGCCTGGACGAGGGCTCGGGCGGCGGCCGCCGTGACGTGGGGGCCGGTGGCGAGGAGTTCACCGCTCCCGGGCTGCCGAGTGAACCGGGTGGGTTGGGTGGGCCGGGTGAGCCGCCGCGCCGGGTCCATCGACGCGCGCACCGGGCCGTGCCCGTGGAGCAGCCGTAGTTCGTCGCCTTCGACACAGAGCAGGACCGTGGCCGCGTCGCCGTCCAGCAGGTACGGCCCGCCGCCCGGCAGGGCCACCGTCGCGACCGTCTCCCCGGAGGCCAGCCCCGGAAGGAACCGCTTCGCCAGGCCGTCCGGCTCCGTCAGCAGCGCGGCCGCCGCCACCGTCTCCACCAACGGCCCCGGTACCGCATGCCGCCCCAACTCCACGAAGGCGACGGCCAGTTCGACGGGAAGCGGACCGACCCCCTCGTACGCCTCGGGGACCGCAAGCGCGAACACCCCCGCGTCGGCGATACGGGACCACAGGGCGCGGCCCGCCGTATGGTCCCCGGCGCTCCAGGACCGTACGGCCGAGGGCGTGTCCGCGGCTGTCAGCAGGGCGTCCAGCGAGCGGGCGAAGGCGCGCTGTTCGTCGTCCAGGAGGAAGCGCATCAGCGGCGTCCCTTCGGCAGGCCGAGGAGGCGCTCGGCGATGATGTCCCGCTGGATCTCGTTCGTGCCCGCGTAGATCGGACCGGCGAGCGAGAAGACGTACCCCTCGGCCCAATCACCGCCCGCCGACCGCCCGCCCGTCGCTTCCCCGCCCGCCAACTCCCCGTCGGCGCCCAGGAGATCGAGCGCGGTCTCGTGCAGCGCGATGTCGTACTCGGACCAGAAGACCTTGTTCAGGCTGGACTCCGGCCCGATGGGCTCGCCGTCGAGGAAGCGGGAGGCGCCCGCGTAGGTGAAGAGCTGGTACGCGCGGGCGCCGATCAGCGCGTCGGCCACCCGGTCGCGGGTGAACGGGTCCTCGCCGCGCTCGTGCCAGAGCGCGGCGAGACGGGCGGCCGACGCCAGGAAGCGGCCGGGGGAGCGGAGCGTCAGACCGCGCTCGTTGCCCGCCGTCGACATGGCGACCCGCCAGCCCTGGCCGGGCTCGCCGATCACGTCCTCGTCCGGGACGAACACCTCGTCCAAGAAGAGTTCGGCGAAGGCCGGCTTCCCGTCGAGGCGGCCGATGGGACGGACCGTCACGCCCGGCGCGCGCAAGTCGAACATCAGGTAGGTGAGCCCCTGGTGGGGCTTCGGGGTGTCCGGCTCGCTGCGGAACAGGCCGAAGGCGCGGTCGGCGAACGCGGCCCGCGACGACCACGTCTTCTGCCCGCTCAACCGCCAGCCGCCGTCCGTGCGCACCGCCCTCGACCTGAGCGAGGCCAGGTCGGAACCGGCCTCGGGCTCGGACCACGCCTGCGCCCAGACGACCTCGCCCGACGCCATCGACGGCAGGATCCGCGCGCGCTGCTCCTCGGTGCCGTGGGCGAAGAGCGTCGGGGCCAGGAGGCTGACGCCGTTCTGGCCGACCCGGCCCGGGGCGCCCGCCGCGTAGTACTCCTCCTCGAAGACCAGCCACCGGACGAGCCCCGCGTCCCGTCCGCCGTACGCGGCCGGCCAGGACACCACCGACCAGCGGTCCGCGGCCAGTTCGGCCTCCCACGCGCGGTGGGCGGCGAAGCCCTCCCCGGTCTCCAGGGAGGGCAGCGGTTCGGCCGGCACGTGCGCGTCCAGCCAGGCCCGGGCCTCGGCGCGGAACGCCTCGTCGGCGGGGGAGTGCGTGAGGTCCATCGGGCGGCTTCCTTCGGTGGCGCATCGGTGGTGGTTCCCGGGGTGGCTTCGGTGGCGGCAACCTTCCCTAACAAGTGTTTGGTAGGTTAGCGTGAGGCTATGACAGACGTCGAGAGTCCGGCGTACGTGCCCGGGCACGGGCTGCTGGCGGAGCGGACCGCCGTCGTCACCGCCGCCGCGGGCGCCGGCATCGGCGGGGCGACCGCGCGCAGGTTCCTGGAGGAGGGGGCGCGCGTGCTGATCAGCGACGCCCACGCGCGGCGGCTCAAGGAGTACGGGCAGGCGCTGGCCCAGGAGTTCGGGGCCGGCCGCGTCGACTCGCTGGCCTGTGACGTCACCGACGAGGAGCAGGTGCGGACGCTCTTCGACACGGCCGCCGAACTGCACGGCCGCCTCGACATCGTGGTCAACAACGCCGGTCTCGGCGGCACTTCGGACCTCGTCGACATGACGGACGAGCAGTGGTCGAAGGTGCTGGACGTGACGCTGGGCGGCACCTTCCGGTGCACGCGCGCGGCCCTGCGGGCCTTTCGCGAGAGCTCTCAGGAGACCGGGCGCGGCGGCGTGATCGTCAACAACGCCTCCGTCGTCGGCTGGCGCGCCCAGGCCGGGCAGGCGCACTACGCGGCGGCGAAGGCGGGCGTCATGGCGCTGACCCGGTGCGCGGCGATCGAGGCGGCCGAGTACGGGGTGCGGGTGAACGCCGTCTCACCGAGCCTCGCCATGCACCCGCACCTGGTGAAGGTGACGAGCCCGGAACTGCTGGCGGAGCTGACCGCCCGCGAGGCCTTCGGACGGTACGCCGAGCCCTGGGAGGTGGCGAACGTGATCGTGTTCCTGGCGTCCGGCTACTCCTCGTACATGACCGGCGAGGTCGTCGCCGTGAGCAGCCAGCATGGGTAGGACCGCCATGCGTAGGGCTGTCCTGCGCGGTACCACGACGTGCGGGACCACAATGTGTTCGTGCCTACCAAGAAGAAGCCCCAGGTGACCGCCTCGCCCGAGCGGCGCCGTGAACTCCTCGGCACCGCTGCCGAGGTCTTCGCCGAGCAGGGCTACAACGCCACCACCGTCCGCAAGATCGCGGACCACGCGGGCATGCTCGCGGGCAGCCTCTACTACCACTTCGACTCCAAGGAATCGATGCTGGAGGAGATCCTGCGGACCTTCCTCGACGAGCTCTGGGACGGGTACGACACCGTTCTGGACGCCGAACTCGGGCCCCGGGAGACCCTGGAGGCCCTGGTCACCGAGTCCTTCCGGGAGATCGACCGGCACCGGGCGGCCGTCGCCATCTACCAGAAGGAGTCCAAGCACCTCGTCGCCCAGGAGCGCTTCGCGTTCCTCGCCGAGTCACAGCGCAAGTTCGAGAAGGCGTGGCTGTCCACACTGGAGCGGGGAGTGGCCGCCGAGGTCTTCCGGGCCGACCTCGACATCCGGCTCACCTACCGGTTCGTGCGCGACACCGTGTGGGTCGCCGCGTCCTGGTACCGGCCCGGCGGGCAGCACAGCCCGGAGGAGATCGCCCGGCAGTACCTGTCGATGGTGCTGGACGGGATCGCTGTACGCGAGCAGCCGTCGTACGTGAACAGCCGTCATACGTGAACAGCCGTTGAGGGCAGTTGATTCGAGGGAGTAGGGAGTTGTCATGGCCGAGGCCTACATCGTCGAAGCGGTCCGTACGCCCGTGGGGCGCCGGAAGGGCGGGCTGAGCGGGGTCCACCCGGCCGACTTGGGCGCGCATGTGCTCAAGGCCCTGGTCGAGCGGTCGGGCGTCGATCCGGCGGCCGTCGAGGATGTCGTCTTCGGCTGTCTGGACACCGTGGGGCCGCAGGCCGGTGACATCGCCCGGACGGCCTGGCTGGCGGCCGGGCTGCCCGAGGAGGTGCCCGGGGTGACGGTGGACCGGCAGTGCGGGTCCTCGCAGCAGGCCGTGCACTTCGCCGCGCAGGGAGTCCTGTCCGGCACCCAGGACCTGGTGGTCGCGGGCGGCGTCCAGAACATGACGCAGATACCCATCGCCTTCGCCTCCCGCCAGGCCGCCGAGCCGCTGGGGCTGACCGAGGGGCCGTTCGCGGGGAGCGAGGGCTGGCGGGCGCGGTACGGGGACCGGCCGGTGAACCAGTTCCACGGCGCCGAGCTGATCGCCGCGAAGTGGGGCATCAGCCGCCGGGATCAGGAGGAGTTCGCGCTCAGGTCCCATGAGCGGGCGCTCCGGGCCATCGACGAGGGGCGCTTCGAGCGGGAGGTGGTGACGTTGGGGGACGTCACGGTCGATGAAGGGCCGCGGCGGGACACGTCTTTGGAGAAGATGGCGGGGCTGCGGCCGGTTGTGGAGGGCGGCACGATCACTGCCGCGTGCTCCTCTCAGGTGTCCGATGGTGCGGCGGCGATGCTGCTTGCCTCGGAGCGGGCTGTTCGTGAGCACGGGCTCACGCCTCGGGCGCGGGTTCACCACTTGTCCGTGCGGGGGGAGGATCCGATACGGATGCTGTCGGCGCCGATCCCGGCCACCGTGTATGCCTTGAAGAAGGCCGGGATGTCGATCGGGGACATCGACCTCGTCGAGATCAATGAGGCGTTCGCGCCTGTTGTGCTGGCGTGGTTGAAGGAGACCGGGGCGGATCCTGAGCGGGTCAATGTGAATGGGGGTGCGATTGCTCTTGGGCATCCGCTGGGGGCGACCGGGGTGAAGTTGATGACGACGCTTCTGCATGAGCTGGAGCGGTCGGGTGGGCGGTTCGGGTTGCAGACGATGTGTGAAGGTGGAGGGCAGGCCAACGTGACTATTGTCGAGCGGCTTTAGGTCGATTGGTTGCGTGCGGGTTGTGGGGGCTGGTCGCGCAGTTCCCCGCGCCCCTGAAGGGGCGCCCCTGGCGGGGCGCCTTAGTTCAGCTTGGCTATGACCTTGTCCGCCTGGGTCATGATTCGGTTGATCAAGTCCGCGCATGACGGCAGGTCATCGATCAATCCCGCCACCTGGCCCGAGGCCATCACCCCCAGGTCTGTGCGGCCCTCGACCATGGATGCGCGCAGGAGCATCGGGGTGTTGGCGGCGAGCAGGACCTGGCTCCAGGACAGGTCCTTGCCGTGTTTCATGGTGAGTCCGTCGCGGATCAGGCGGGGCCAGGAGAGGCCGGAGAGTTTCCGGAAGCCGGCGGCCCGGTGCACCGCCTGGATCAGGGATCTCGTACGGCCCGCTCCCTCAAGGGAGTTGACGAGTTCGGTACGGAGCATGCGGTGCGGCAGGCCGTCCACGGCTCTCGTCACCGTCACGTCCTTCACCGTCGCCGCCAGGTACTCGGCCTTCACCGCGTCCGGCACCGTCGAGTCGGAGGTCAGCAGGAAACGGGTGCCCATCGCGATCCCCGCCGCCCCGTACGCCAGCGCCGCGACCAGGCCCCGGCCGTCGAAGAAGCCGCCCGCCGCGACGACGGGTATGTCCACGGCGTCCACGACCTGGGGGAGGAGGACGGTCGTGGCCACCTCGCCGGTGTGGCCGCCGCCCTCGCCACCCTGCACGAGCACCGCGTCCGCACCCCACGCCGCGACCTTCTCCGCATGGCGGCGGGCTCCGACGGAGGGGATGACGACGACGCCCGCGTCCTTGAGTTCGGCGATCAGCTCGCGGGAGGGGGCGAGCGCGAAGGAGGCCACCTTCACGCCCTCCTCGACGATGACGCGCACCCGGTCGCGGGCGTCCCCCGCGTCCGCTCGCAGGTTCACCCCGAACGGCGCGTCCGTACGGGAGGCGACCTCGCGTACCGCCTCCCGCAACTGGTCGAGTGTCATCGTCGCGGAGGCCAGGATGCCCAGCGCGCCCGCGTTCGCCGTCGCGGAGACCAGGCGCGGGCCCGCCACCCAGCCCATCCCGGTCTGCACGATCGGGTGCCGGACGCCGACGAGTTTCGTGAGCGCGGTCTCCATCAGCGCATCAGCCCTTCCACATCAGTCCTTCCCCATCAGCCGGTGACCTCACGAGCCTGTGACCTCACGGTCGCGCAGTCCCTGCGGGTCGATGACCTCGCGGATCAACTCCAGCTCGGCGGGGGTCGGTTCGCGGGTGTGCGGGATCTCGTCCGGGATCGTCAGCGTGAACCGGGTCGCGGCCACGACCTCCTCGACCGGCACCCCCGGATGCAGCGAGGCGAGCCGCATCGATTGGTCGGGCGTGGCGAAGTCGAAGACGCCGAGGTTCGAGACGACCCTGGGGATGCGGTGATAGCGGGTCGCCGTCGGGCCGGCCGCCGCGGCACTGTCGTACCCCACCCCGCTGATCATGTCGACCTTCTCGACGAAGACCCGCGTCGAGTGCCTGGGCACCCAGTAACTGACCGGGTTGTTGAGGGTGTTGACGGGCGCCCCGCGCACTCCGAGCAGTTGCCGCTTCGGCCGGGACCAGTCGCCGATGCACGAGATGTTCTGGTTGCCGAACCGGTCGATCTGGCTCGCGCCCATCATGATGTGCCGACGCCCGCCGGTCACCATGGTCAGATGCTGCCGGTACGGCAGCCAGCCCTCCGGTGTCCCGTCCAGGCCGACCAGCATTGCCTCGCCGTCGGTCAGCAGCAGGTCCGGCGAGAAGCTGCGCTTGGCGAGGCGGGCGCCGATCGACGGGATCACGCCCATGGGGCTGGCGAGCACCTCCCCGTTGTCCCGCCATGTCTCGGCGCAGGCGATCACGCAGTACTCGGCGCGGGTGACCGTGGTCGTGGCGGTCGTGGCGGTCGTGGCGGTCGTGGCGGTCGTGGCGGTCGTGGTGCTCGCAGTATTCGTAGCGCTCGCGGTGTTCGCGTTGTTCATGGGGTTCACGGCTGCTCCTTGTGCCAGGTCTCCACGGCGGACCGGTAGTCCCGCTCGTCCCCCGTGAGGAACCGCTCGGCGAACTCGGGCCAGGGCGTGGACGCGTAGTACCGCTGGAAGTCCTCGTCCCGCTCGTAGTCGGGTGCGCAGGACGTGAAGTGCGCGCCGCTCGGCGCCTCCACCACGCCGGTCACACTGTGCCGCTTGATCAGCAGGGTCTGCGGGGCCGCCGTCTTCGTCAGCTCGGCGGTGTCGACGATCCGCTCGCAGGAGACGTACGCCGCAGCGGCCGCCTCGCAGAACAGGTCGTCGAAGTACGGGTCCGGGCCCAGGTACTGCCCGTTGCCCGAGTGGTCCGCGCGGTTCACGTGGACCAGCGCGGCGTCCAGGCGCAGGGCGGGCATGGCGACGAACTCCTCCCCGTCGGCGTACGGCGAAGTGACCGTGCGCAGGCCGGGGTTGACCCGCATCACGTCCGAGCCGATACCGGCCCGCACCGGCAGGAAGGGGAGCCGGTTGGCGGCGGCGTGCAGCCCCCACATGAACATCGCCTCGTCGATCTCCATCAGTTCGAGAGCCCCGCGCTCGCGTGCCGCGCGGTAGTGCGGTTCCAGCGGGATCGAGTCGAGGGTCGCGAAGGGGGCGACCAGTTTCCGTATCCTCCCGGCGGCCGCGAGCATGCCCACATCCGGGCCGCCGTACGAGACGACCGTGAGATCGGTGATCCCGGAGCGGAGCAGGGCCCTCACCAGGGCCATCGGCTTGCGACGGGACCCCCAGCCGCCGATACCGAGCGTCATCCCGCTCTCCAGACGGGCGGCGACGTCCTGCGCCGCCATGGTCTTGTCGCTCACCGGTCTCCCTTTCCGTCTGCCTGCTGTCTGTCTGCCTGTCCGCTCGCCTGCCCGTTCGCCTGTCCGTTCTCCTTGCCGAAGGTGGCGCGGACCCGGTCCGCCACCCCGCCGAGGTTGGCCTCGAAGGTGAAGCCCTGCTCGAAGCGGTAGCTGCGGCGCACGTCGACCGGGTCGATGCCGTTGATGGCGGCCTTGGCGAGCCGGATCAGCTGCCCGTCCTTGCTCGCGATCTCGCGGGCCAACTCCAGGGCCGCGGCGGGCAGTTCGGCGCGCGGCACGACCCGCCACACCGAACCGTGCGTGTGCAGCTCGGCCGCGGTGACGGTGCGCGACGTGTAGTAGAGCGCGCGCATCAGGTGCTGCGGAACGAGGCGGGCCAGGTGAGTGGCCGCGCCCAGGGCGCCCCGGTCCAGCTCGGGCAGGCCGAAGACGGCGTCCTCGCTCGCCACGATTGCGTCCGCGTTCCCCACCAGCCCGATGCCGCCGCCCAGGCAGAAGCCGTGCACCGCCGCGACCACGGGCACCTCGCACTCGTACACCGCCGCGAACGCCTCCGCGCAGCCGCGGTTGGCGCCTATCAGCGCGCCGTGGCCCGTCGTGTCCCGCTGCATCTCCTTGATGTCGACGCCCGCGTTGAACCCCCGCCCCTCGGCGCTCAGCACCACGCACCGGACCTCGGCGTCCCGGCCCGCCGCGCGCAGGGCCTCGGCCAGCTCGAACCAGCCCCGCACCGGCAGCGCGTTCACGGGCGGGAAGTCGACCGTGACGACGGAAATCCCCTTTTCCGGGGACGAGGTGGAGACACCCATGGCCGCATCAGCTACCTTTCCACCAAACGTTTGTTAGGTGCGAAGGTAACAGCGAACGCCGACGAGCGGGAGGCCCTGTGGACAAGCGGTCGGACCAGCGCCCGGACCAGCGGCTGGACGAGCGGCCGGGCGATCCCTCGGAGGAACGGCCGGACAAGCGGCTCGCGGTGGTCACCGGTGGCACCCGGGGTGTGGGCGCCGGGATCGCCCGGGCGTTCGCTGCGGCGGGCGCCGAGGTCGTGGTCTGTGCCCGCAGGCCCCCCGACGTGCCGGTCGAGGGCGTCGAGTTCGTGCCCGTCGACCTGCGGGACCCGGCGGCCGTCCGCGCCTTCTTCGACGGGCTGCCCCGCCTCGACGTCCTGGTCAACAACGCGGGCGGCGCCCCGTACCGGCTGCTCACGGACGTGCGGGCCGAGCGGCACGCGCGCGTGATCGAACTCAACCTCACCGCCCCGCTGACGGCGTCCCTCGCCGCGTACGAGCAGCTCAAGCGGGCCCGGGGCTCCATCGTGATGATCGGCAGCGTCAGCGGGACGCGGCCCTCGCCGGGCACGGCGGTCTACGGGGCGGCCAAGGCGGGCCTGGAGAACCTGGCGCGCTCGATGGCCGTGGAATGGGCCCCGGACGTCCGCGTCAACACGCTGGTCGTCGGCATGGTCCGCACCGAGCTGGCCCACCTCCACTACGGGGACGAGGACGGCATCGCGGCCGTCTCCCGAACCGTCCCGCTGGGGCGGCTCGCCGTGCCCGCGGACGTCGGCGCGGCTGCCGTCTTCCTGGCCTCGGACGCCGCCGCCTACATCACCGGAGCGAGCCTGCTCGTACACGGCGGCGGGGAGCGGCCGGCCTTCCTGGACGCCGCGACAGTCAACAAAGAGACATAAAGAGACATGACGGGAAACACCGAAAGGCCGAAAGACCGAGAAGTGCGAGAAGTGCGGGAAACCGAAAGCCGAGAAGGGGACGCGGGATGAGCGGAATCTGCGACGGGCGGGTCGTGATCGTCACCGGTGCGGGGCGAGGGCTCGGGCGGGCGCACGCGCTCGCCTTCGCGGCGGAGGGCGCCCGGGTCGTCGTCAACGACCTGGGGGTCGGGCTCGACGGCTCGCCCGGGCCCGGCAGCCCGGCCCGGCCGGTCGTCGAGGAGATCACGGCGGCGGGCGGTGAGGCGGTCGCGCACGGCGGGGACATCGCGACGTCCGAGGGCGCCGCATCCCTCGTACGCGCGGCCGTGGACGCCTTCGGACGGCTCGACACGCTCGTCAACAACGCCGGTTTCCTGCGCGACCGGATGCTGGTGAACCTCGACGAGGACGACTGGGACGCCGTCATGCGCGTCCATCTGAAGGGGCACTTCCTGCCGCTCAAGCACGCCGCCGCGTACTGGCGGGCGGAGGCGAAGGCCGGGCGCACACCCCGCGCGCGGGTCGTCAACACCAGCTCCGGAGCGGGCCTGTCGGGTTCCGTCGGGCAGGGGAACTACAGCGCGGCGAAGGCGGGGATCGTCGGGCTCACCCTGGTGGCCGCCGCCGAGATGGGACGCTACGGAGTACAGGTCAACGCCATCGCACCGGCCGCGCGGACCCGGATGACCGAGAAGGCCTTCGCACAGGCGATGGCGGCGCCGGACTCCGAAGACGCCTTCGACGCGATGGCCCCCGAGAACGTCTCGCCGCTCGTCGTCTGGCTCGGCTCCGCCGCGAGCGACGGCGTCACCGGCCGGGTCTTCGAGACCGAGGGCGGCCGCATCACCGTCATGGAGGGCTGGCGGCCCGGGCCGACCGCCGACAAAGGGGCGCGCTGGACTCCGTCCGAGGCCGGGGACACGGCACTCAAACTGCTCGCGGAGGCCGAGGCGCCCAGGCCGGTCCACGGAGCGTAGGGAACAGCGCGGGACAGGCAGTAGTGCGATCGGCGTACGACACCTAGGAGACACCCAGGAGCGGGAAGGCTGGACCCCACCCCGCTCCCTCGCGAGGATGCCCAGCAGGGGCGGGCCGCGCAGGCCGTGCGGGAGGTGGGCTCAGGTGGAGTTCGTCGGGCGGGGGGACAGCCTCGCGCTTCTCGCGGCGGCACGTGAGCGCGCCCGCGCCGGGCATCCTCAGCGGGTGCTCGTCGAGGGCCCGGCGGGCATCGGCAAGACGGCTCTGGTCCGCCGCTTCCTCCGCGACGACCCGCACGTCCTGCACGGGGCGGGGGAGGAAGCGGAGTCGGGGCTGGCGTTCGGGGTGCTGGAGCAGTTGCTGGGCGGTAGCGGTAGCGGTAGCGGCAGCGGTGGTGGTGGCAGTGGCCGGTGGGCCGACGCGCATGCGGCCGGGGCCGAACTCCTGGAGGCGCTGAGCGAGGCGCAGGAGGACACGGACCCGGACCCGGACACACAGGAGTACGCACGGGAGGACATGCAGAAGGCCGCCTCCGTCCCCGGCAACCCCGTCGCCCTCGTCCTGGACGACGCCCAATGGGCCGACCACCTCTCCCTCCAGGCTCTCGCCTTCGCGGTACGGCGGCTGCGGGCCGACCGCGTGCTCGTCCTCGTCGTCGTACGGGACGTCGGCGGCGCCCGCCTGCCCGCGGGACTGCGGCGGCTGTTCACGGCCGACGACGCCGTACCGGTGCGGCTCGACGGGCTCGGCCCGGCCGAACTGACGCAACTCAGCCGCGAGGTGGGCGTACGGGGACTCACCACACGGGCCGCCGCGCGGCTGCACGCGCACACCGACGGCAACCCCCTCCACGTCCGTGCCCTCCTCGAACAGGAAGGCACGGGACTTCTGGAGGCACTCGAAGAACCCGGTGTCGCGCCGCCCGCACCCAAGTCGTTCACCGCCCTCGTACTGGCGAAGCTCGCCGCCTGCTCCCCGGCGGCCGACGCCCTGGTCTGTGCGGCGGCGGTACTCGGCACGCACTGTGTGCCGGCCGAGGCGTGGGAGGTCGCCGACGAGGACCTGCTCGACGAGGAGCGCCGTGGCACCGACGTGCTCACCGCACTCGAAGAGGCCGTCCACGCGGGCCTGTTGACGGACACGCCCGGCGAACCGGTGGTCCGCTTCCCGCATCCCCTGGTGTACGCGGCCGTCTACCACCAGCTCGGCCCGTCCCGCCGCGCCGCCCTGCACCTGCGCGCCGCCCGCACCGTCCGGGACGAGGCGCAGCGGCTGCGGCACCGGGCACTCGCGGCCACCGGACCCGACCCGGAACTCGCCGCCGAACTGGCCGCCGTGGGCCGCCGGTTCGCCGCCGGAGGAGCCTGGGCGAACGCGGCGGGACAGCTGACGGCCGCCGCCCGGCTGAGCGCGGACCCGGCGGCCTACGAGCAGTACACCCTCGAAGCCGTCGAGTGCGCCCTGCTCGCCGGAGACGTACCGGACATGGGTGAAGTCGCCCAGCGGATCGCCCGGTTCACGCCCGGCGGCTGGCGCAGCTACCTCCTCGGCCGGCTGAGCCTGTTCGACCTGGACCGGGCCGAGGCGCTGCTCACCGACGCCTGGCACCGGTGCGACCCGACGGACGAACCCGTGCTCGGGGCACGGATCGCGGGCCAGTTCGCCGCACTGCACGGCAGCATGGCGCACGGCCTGGAGATGGCCGAGTGGGCGGACCTTGCGCTGCGGCTCGCACCCGACGACACGGCCACCGACATGATCCGCTACCTGCGCCTGACAGGCCTGGCCCTGAGCGGCCGGGCCGGGACCGCGCTCACCGGGCTCGGTCCGCTGCCCGACCCGGCGCTCGCCACCCCCGCCCAGCTGGAGGAGCTGCTCGGCCGCGGCACCCTGCGCCAGATGACCGGCGACCTCACCGGTGCCCTACGGGACCTGCGCGGCGTCTTCGGCGTCTGCCACGGGCGCGCGGCCTCCTTCCGGGTGGTCGTCGCGACCGTGCTCGCCTCGACCGAGTACCAGGCGGGCCGCTGGGACGACGCGATCGTCCACACCGACCTCGCGCTCTCGCTGGCCGCCGACACCGACCAGCCGCACATCGCCCTGTACTGCCGGATGCTCGCCGCCCAGGTGCACGCCGCGCGGGGCGCGTTCGCCAAGGCGCAGGCCCACGCGCGCGTGGTCCGCTCCTACGCGGTCGGCAGCCATGTGCATCCCGCCCTGTGGGCCGCGCTCGCCGAGGCCCACCTCGCCCGCGCCCAGGGCCGGCCCGAGGACGTGGTCGTCGCTCTGGAACCGCTGCTCGCGCTCCGCCCGCGCGGCGACATCGAGGAGCCCGGCATCGTCCCCTGGGCGGACCTCCTAGCCGAGGCCTGGGCCGCCCTCGGCGACGAGAAGCACGCCGCCCGGGCCCTCGCCCCCTACGAGGTCCTCGCCACCCAGCGCGGACACCACGGCGCCCTGCTCTCGGCCGCCCGGGCCCGCGGCACCCTGGAGGCCGCGCGCGGCGACACCGTGGCCGCCGAGCGCGCCTTCCGCGCCGGACTCAAGCACGCCGGGCACGTCGAGGCCCCCTTCGACCGCGCGCTGCTGCACCTCGCCTACGGCGGATTCCTGCGCCGCGCGGGCCGCCGCACTCGGGCAGGCGAGCAGCTGAGCACGGCCCGCGACCTCCTCGTACGCCTCGACGCGCCGCCCGATCTCACGCGCTGCGAGAGGGAGTTGGCGGCCTGCGGACTCGGGTCCGCCGAGCGGGAGCCGCGGACGCGTGGCGCGGCCCTGCTCACCCCGCAGGAGCTGGCCGTCGCCCGTCTGGTCGCCACCGGGCTCACCAACCGGCAGGTGGCACGCGAACTCGTCATCAGTGTCAAGACCGTCGAGTACCACCTCGGCCGGATCTTCCCCAAGCTCGGCGTCGACTCGCGTACGCGCCTCGCCGCCCGGCTCGCCGACGATCCCGGCCCCTAGAGACCTGAAATCCATGGAAACCCCGGGAACCTGGGGATTCCCCCGGGGCGCACCCCGGGGCGCCCGGACCGCCCTGTCCGTACCGTCCGGAGGGAGCAGTAGGCACAGTTGGCACATAACGGGGGAAAGCAGAACAACGGGGGAAAGCAGAATGCCGGAAAACATCCATCGCACGGTGACGGACGTTCCGCATGCCAAGGTGCGGGCCGTGACCGAGCGGGTCGTGCAGGAACTCGCGCTCGCCGCCGACAAGGTCGCCGCCCATCACGCGGAGCCCGCCAAGTATCCGCTGCCCGCCGACAGGACAGCCGCCGAACACCTGATCGCGCGGCGCTTCCACAGCCTGCCCGACGACAAGAAGAAGCGGGCGGCGGCCGCGGTCGTCGCCGACCTCGGGACCGGTCCCGTACGCGCCAAACGCCTCGGTGACCTGGCCCGCGTCGACCTGCGCTCACCCGCGTCGGTGGACGCGCAGGTCAAGCGCCTCGGCTTCCCCGAGCGGCTGAGGTTCCCGGCCTACGAACTGAGGAGGCTGCCGGCCTCTCTCCTCTCCGCGGAGCCGGCTCCGCGGGCCCTGGCCGCCGTGCCGACCGCCCTGCACAAGCTGGAGTTGCGCATCCGTAAGGTCAAGTGCCTGGACGAGACGGCCGAGTGGGGTTCCGACGAGATCCACCTCGCTGGCAGCGGCGTGGACGCGAGCGGTGACACCCTGGAGATCGGCCGGTTCCGGGTGCGCAGCTTCGACGACGGTGACGTCAAGGTGTACGACCCGCCGCGGCCGTTCCACTGGTTCTATCTCACCGAGGGCATCGCGTACCCGAAGTCGTACTTCGTCACGCTGGTGCTCGCCGAGCTCGACTGGGGCGGGCTCGCGGAGTACGTCAACGCGTTGACCGACCTCGTGCGGAAGAGGGTCGTCGACCGTCTCGGTGCCGCCATCGGGGGTGCGATCGGTGCCTCCGGCGGGCCGGTCGGGGTGCTCATCGGGATGGCCGTCGGGGCGGCGGTCGGGCGGCTCTTCGACCGGCTCAAGGGGCTGTTCGGGGACGACGTGTTCAGGCCCGTCACCGTCGGCGCGGTCATCCCCGCGCTCACCGGACGCTGGTCGGGTCGCCCGATGACGGCTCCGGCGGTCGCCGACTTCAGGGGGTTCGGGGGTCACTACCAACTGACGTACGACTGGCGCATGTTCGACTGAGCCGTCGGGTGATGTCCTCGGGGGACGCGAGGGCCGCCGCCCGTCCGCGGGAGCGGCGGGCGGCGGCCTGGGTTTCTCGCCCCCGCCGCCCCTACCCGTCCCCGACCCCCGATCGGAAGAGCGGGGGGGGGGGGAAGAGGGTGTACA
>NZ_JBFAHW010000118.1:0-32074 GCF_040654355.1 Streptomyces sp. NPDC050704
AAACGCCCGGTAACATTCCGAACCCGGAAGCTAAGCCTTACAGCGCCGATGGTACTGCAGGGGGGACCCTGTGGGAGAGTAGGACGCCGCCGAACTATTCTTGAAAGAGCTGGTCCCTGAACTTCGGTTCAGGGACCAGCTCTTTTTTGTTGTGCGTCACTTGGAGTTCACGTTGCGCGACCAACATGCGCAGCATGGGGACTGTAGGAATGCTCAGGGCCGCGGGCGTCGGTGCCGGTGACGAGGTCATCGTGCCGGCGTTCGGCAACGTCGAGGTCACCGAGGCCGTGATCCTGGCCGGCGCGACGCCGGTGTTCGCCGACATCGATCCGGTGACGTACTGCCTCGACGCCGTCGAGGTGAACGCGGTCGTCGGCCCGCGGACGGTCGCCGTCGCCGCCGTACACCGCTTCGGCCGGCCGGCCGACATGGCGCGGTTGTGGGACGTCGGTCAGCGGCATGGGCTCCTGGTGCTTGAGCAGGGTGAGTCCGAGGCGCCGTACGACGAGATCGAGGAGCGCAGGGCTCATGCCGCGCTTCTCGATGGGCGGTTGAGGGGCGTGCGGACGCCGGAGCGCGGTATCGGGCACACCTACCAGCAGTACGTCGTGCGGGTGCCGGGTAACGGGCGGCCGGACCGGGACGCCTTCGCACGGGCCGTACGGGCCAAGGGAATCGAGTGCCGGGTGCCGGTGAAGACGCCCGTGCACCGGATGCCCGTATTCAGGCGGGATGTTTGCCTTCCGGAGACGGAGCGCGCGGCTGACGAAACCCTGTCGCTGCCTGTCGACGCGTCATTGACGAAGCGCCAGATGCAGCGGATCGTGTCCGCGTGCAATGCGCTCGGTGGGCTGCTGCAGCCTGCTTTCTAGTCGTTCGAGCGTGGTTGGGAGTACGCCGCCGTCCGGGGTATGATCTATTCCGTTGTCGCGGGGGAGACCTCGGGAGCAGCAGGCCCCCATAGCTCAGGGGCAGAGCGTCTCCTTGGTAAGGAGAAGGTCAACGGTTCAATTCCGTTTGGGGGCCCTGAAAGAAAAGGCCTCCGCCCAATAGGGCGGGGGCCTTTTTTCATGTTCCGGACCGGACGGGGTGTCCCGGGCTCAGTCCTTCTGGAGACCCGGAACTCGCATCGCCAGGATGGCCATGTCGTCGGACGGGGCATCGGACGCGAAGCGTTCGACCGCGCGCATGATGCGGGCGGCGACCGCGCCGGCCGTCAGGCCCGTGCAGTTGGTGAGGACGTCCGTGAGGCCGTCGTCCCCCAGCATGCGGGTGCCCTCGCGGCGTTCGGTGACCCCGTCCGTCACGCACAGCAGGACGTCGCCCGGCTCCAGGGTCACCGTCTGCTCGTACAGCTCCAGGTCTTCCATCACGCCGAGGAGCGGCTGCGGTTCGGCAGCCGGTTCGACCGTGCCGTCCGGGCGGAGGCGCAGGGGGAGCGGGTGGCCTGCGCAGACCACCTTCAGGACGGCCGAGCCGTCCTCCTGGGGCCACAGCTCGCCGTACAGAAGCGTCAGGAAGCGGCTGCGGGCCCCCTCGTCGAGGATCGCGGAGTTCAGCCGCTCCAGGACCGCCGGGCCACCGAAGCCCTCGCGGGCCAGCAGGCGCAGCGCGTGCCGGGCGAGGCCGGTGACCGCGGCCGCCTCCGGGCCCGTACCGCAGACGTCGCCGATGGCGAAGCCGTACGCGCCGTCGCGGATCGGGAAGAGGTCGTAGAAGTCGCCGCCGACCTCGTTGCCCTCGCCCGCCGCGCGGTAGATGACCTCGACCTCCACGCCCTCGATGTGCGGGAGTTCGGGGGGCAGGAGGCTGCGCTGGAGGGACTGGCTGATGGCCATGCGCTCCGAGTACAGGCGGGAGTTGTCCAGGGCCAGGGCGGCCCTGCGGCTCAAGTCCTCGGCGAGTTCCAGGATTTCCTGGCGGAAGTGCTCGTCCGTCGGCTTGCCCAGGGTGAGCATGCCGATGACCCGGTTGCGGGCCACCAGGGGGAGTACGACCGTCTCGCCGCCGACCGCGGCGGCCGTCGCCAGCGTCGTACCGATGCCGGAGCTCACCGTCGCGGGCTCGCCCAGGCCGAGGCTGCGCATGGAGGTGCGCAGGGCCGCCTGGTGGGCCGCTTCGGCGGGGGCCGACCAGACGCGGGCGCCCGGGGTCGGGACCGGGTCCGGAGGGGCGATCTTCGAGAGCAGGGCCTTCAGGCCGTCGATGCGCTCCTCGTCCTCGTGGAGGACGTACGAGAGATACGGGTCCGAGGCCTGGTCGGCGATCGTGTAGACAGCACACCAGGTGGCCAGGGTCGGGACCGTCATCTGGGCCATCAGAGCCAGTGTCTGATCGCGGTCCAGCGTGCCCGCGAGGAGGTCCGAAGCCTCTACGAGGAAGGACAGGGAGCCGCGGCGCAGGCGCTCGAGTTCGCCCAGGCGGGCCGATTCGACGGCGAGCGCGATGCGGTCGGCGGCGAACTGGAGGCGCAGGGCCTCCTCGTTCGAGTAGCGGCCCTGGGCCTCGGCCGCGACGCCGAGTGAACCGGTGAGTCGGCCCTCGACCTTGAGCGGGACCGTGACGACCGAGCGCATGCCGGTGCCGCTGAGCAGCGGTACGGCGCCGGGTACGACCGTCAGGTCCTCGTGTACGGCGGGCATGCGGGCCGAGCCGTAGCGGCCGGGGCCCGCCTCGACGGGGACGCGGGCGAAGCGCTGGCGGGCGGAGGGCAGGCCCGTGGAGGCGCGTACCTCCAACTCCGTCTCGTCGTCGGTGGCCAGGAGCAGGAAGGCGGAGTCGCCGTCGAGCATGTCGCGGGCGCGCTCCACCGTGCGCTGGAGGAGGCCGTCGAGGTCGTCGGGGGCCGGTGAGCCGATGAAGACCTCGAAGGGGTCCGAGGCCTGGCCCTCGGAGCTGGTGGTCGTGTCGGAGGCCGACACGCGCAACGGGGTCTGGAGGACGGCGCGTTCGTGGTCGCGTACGAGCAGGCAGACCGTCGAGGGCTCGCCGCCCGTGTCCCGTACGCGCAGGTGTGAGGCGTAGACGGGCGTCACCCGGCCGTTGGCGCCGCGTAGGCCGTAACTGCCCTCCCAGCGCGAGAGCAGGAGGGCGTCGGCGATGCCGGTGCTGGTGCCGGGGGTGTGCGGCCAGGCCGCCAGGTCGGTCAGGGGCTTGCCGATGACCTGCTCGGCCGCGTAACCGAAGAGCTCTTCCGCGTCCTCGTTCCAGGAGCTGATGGCGCCGACGCGGTCGATCTGGATGACCGCGACACGAACGCGGCCGTCGGCGAGGGGGAGCAGGTCGGCGGGGAGGACGGGACCGGCCGTGCGCGTGCCCACCGAGCGGTGCGGCAGCTCCAGCTGGAACCAGACCTGCTTCTGGGTGGGCGTGTACTCGACGCCCCAGCGGCCGGCCAGGGCCGCGCAGAGCTGGAGGCCGCGGCCGCCCTCGCGGTCGGGGCTGCCCATGTTGACGGCCGCCGCCTGGAGTGGGATCTCGCGTTCTGGGTAGCGGTCCGCCACCTCGATCCGTACGCCGTCGTCGCTGCGCAGGCACAGGACGTCCGCGGAGGTGCCGGCGTGCACGACCGCGTTGGTGACCAGTTCACTGGTGAGGACCACGGCGTCGTCGACGATGTCGGCGAAGCCCCAGCCCTGGAGGGTGTCACGGACGAAGGAGCGAGCGGTCGCGACGGACCGCCCGACCGGGTCGAAGCTGGCGGCCGCGCGCGCGGTGATCACAGAACTCCTCGTCCGGTTGTCGGCGTGCAGGGCTCCGTGGCCGACCCGCTCCTGCCGGGGCAGGAGGTGGTTCCCCGTCGGCCGGGGATCCTGGGGTGGTCCCCCAGGATGCAGTCCGGTGGTCATGATGCGGTGCCCCTCCGATGCCTGCCCGCTCGTGCTCGTGCCACCGCCCAGGCCGGACGGACCGGTGTGGCTGGACAGCCGTGTGCAAGGTTACTTACCTTCGCGGTCCATGCGGATGCCGGTCGCCACTCTGTTTCCGCCCGGCGGGTGTGTGCGGACGATGTGCGAAGCTGCCGAACTGTTATGGCCTGGTTCAGCCATGGTGAAACACTGGGCAAGCTCCAGGAGAAGGTCCGGGCAGACTGAGTGCCTTCCAGTATGCCGAGCAGAAGTACCCGAGTACGCCGAGCAGTAATGGTCGACCCTTGCGGGAGGGACACAGTGGAGTCTGGCGCAGCGACGCGGGGCACTAAAGCGCGCGCAAAAGGCGGACAGTCCCCTAGTAACCAACGCAAATCTCGCAATGGGACCACGGCGGTGGACACAGCGGCTCTGAACAAGCTGCTGGCGGCCCTGGTGTCGATGCGGGACGGCAACTTCCGTAAGCGGCTCACGGTCTCCGGCGACGGCGTGATGTCCGAGATTGCGGCGGTTTTCAACGAAGTTGCCGACCGGAATCTGCATCTGACGGGCGAGTTGTCGCGCGTACGGCGCATGGTCGGACGTGAGGGCAAGCTCACGGAGCGGCTGGAGACGGGCGCCTGTGAGGGCTCCTGGGCCTCGGCGGTCGACAACTCCAACGCGCTCGTCGATGACCTCGTACGGCCTGTTTCCGAGGTCGGACGGGTGCTGTCGGCGGTGGCCGAAGGTGATCTGTCGCCGCGTATGGAGCTGCGGGCGCAGGCGCCGGACGGCAGCGGTCATCCGCTGCGCGGCGAGTTCCTGAAGGTCGGGCGGACGGTCAACAACCTGGTCGACCAGCTGTCCACGTTCACCGACGAGGTCACGCGGGTGGCCAGCGAGGTGGGCACCGAGGGCAAGCTGGGCGGGCAGGCGCGGGTGCGCGGGATGTCGGGTTCGTGGAAGGACCTCACGGACTCGGTCAACACCATGGCGTACCGGCTGACCGCGCAGGTGCGGGACATCGCGCTGGTGACGACCGCGGTCGCGAAGGGCGACTTGTCCCGGAAGGTCACCGTTCATGTGGCCGGCGAGATGCTGGAGCTGAAGAACACCGTCAACACGATGGTGGATCAGCTCTCCTCGTTCTCCTCCGAGGTGACGCGAGTCGCCCGTGAGGTGGGTACCGAGGGTGAGCTCGGCGGTCAGGCGCAGGTGCCCGGTGTGGCCGGTGTGTGGAAGGACCTCACCGATTCGGTGAATCTTATGGCCGGCAATCTGACGGCCCAGGTGCGTGGGATCGCCCAGGTGACGACGGCGGTCGCCAATGGCGATCTGTCGCAGAAGGTGACTGTTTCGGCGCGCGGCGAGATGGCGCAGCTCGCCGAGACGATCAACCAGATGACCGAGACGCTGCGGACGTTCGCGGACGAGGTGACCCGGGTCGCCAACGAGGTCGGCGGTGAAGGGCGGCTCGGCGGTCAGGCGAACGTGCCGGGTGCGGCGGGAACGTGGAAGGACCTCACCGATTCGGTGAACACGGTCTTCCGGAACATCACCACCCAGGTGCGGGACATCGCCTCGGTGACGACGGCGGTGGCCAGCGGTGACCTCTCGCAGAAGGTCACCGTCGATGTGGCCGGCGAGATGCTGGAGATGAAGAACACCGTCAACACGATGGTGGATCAGCTGTCGTCCTTCGGTGACGAAGTCACGCGGGTGGCGCGGGAGATCGGTGTCGAGGGCGAGCTGGGCGGCCAGGCGGCCGTGCCGGGTGCGGCCGGCACGTGGAAGGACCTGACGGACTCCGTCAACACGGCGTTCCGAAACCTCACCGGACAGGTGAGGAACATCGCGCAGGTGACGACGGCGGTGGCCAACGGCGATCTGTCGCAGAAGGTCACCGTGGACGTCTCCGGCGAGATGCTCGAACTGAAGAACACCGTCAACACGATGGTGGACCAGCTGTCGACCTTCGCCGACCAGGTGACGCGCATGGCGCGCGACGTGGGTACGGAGGGCCGGCTCGGCGGTCAGGCGCGTGTGGACGGCGTCAGCGGCACCTGGAAGGACCTCACCGACTCCGTCAACTTCATGGCGGGCAACCTGACGTCCCAGGTGCGGCAGATCGCGCAGGTGACGACGGCGGTGGCCCGGGGCGACCTGTCGCAGAAGATCGAGGTCGACGCGCGCGGCGAGATCCTGGAGCTGAAGAACACCATCAACACGATGGTCGACCAGCTCAGCGCCTTCGCCGAGCAGGTGACCCGGGTGGCCCGTGAGGTGGGTACGGACGGTCGGCTGGGCGGTCAGGCGCAGGTGCCCGGTGTCGCCGGTGTGTGGCGCGACCTGACCGACTCCGTGAACGGCATGGCGGGCAACCTCACCTCCCAGGTGCGCAACATCGCGCAGGTCGCGACCGCGGTGGCCCGGGGCGACCTGTCGCAGAAGATCGACGTGGACGCGCGCGGCGAGATCCTGGAGCTGAAGAACACCCTCAACACGATGGTGGACCAGCTGTCGAACTTCGCCGAGCAGGTCACGCGGGTGGCCCGTGAGGTGGGTACGGAGGGCATTCTCGGTGGCCAGGCCGAGGTGCAGGGTGTCTCCGGCACCTGGAAGGACCTCACGCAGTCCGTGAACTTCATGGCGAACAACCTCACCATCCAGGTGCGGCAGATCGCCGAGGTCACCACGGCGGTCGCCATGGGCGACCTGTCCAAGAAGATCACCGTCGACGCGAAGGGCGAGATCCTCGAACTGGTCACCACCGTCAACACGATGGTCGACCAGCTGTCGAACTTCGCCGAGCAGGTGACCCGGGTGGCCCGGGAGGTGGGCACCGACGGCAACCTCGGCGGTCAGGCGCGGGTGCCCGGTGTGACGGGCATCTGGAAGGACCTGAGCGACAACGTCAACGTGATGGCCAACAACCTGACCGGCCAGGTGCGCAACATCTCCCAGGTCGCGACGGCGGTGGCCAACGGCGACCTCACCAAGAAGGTCACGGTCGAGGCGAGCGGCGAGATCGCCCAGCTCGCGGACACCGTCAACACGATGGTGAAGACGCTGAGTTCGTTCGCCGAGCAGGTCACCAAGGTGGCCCGCGAGGTGGGTACGGACGGCATCCTCGGCGGCCAGGCGCGCGTACCGGGCGTGTCCGGTACGTGGAAGGACCTCACCGAGTCCGTGAACGGCATGGCGTCCAACCTGACCGGCCAGGTGCGCAACATCGCGATGGTCACCACGGCCATCGCCAAGGGCGACCTGACCAAGAAGATCGACATCGACGCGCGCGGCGAGATCCTTGAGCTCAAGACCACCATCAACACGATGGTCGACCAGCTGTCGTCGTTCGCCGAGGAGGTCACCCGGGTGGCCCGAGAGGTGGGCACCGAGGGAGCCCTGGGCGGCCAGGCACGCGTACGTGACGTCGACGGCACCTGGCGCGACCTCACCGAGTCGGTGAACGAGATGGCCGGGAACCTGACCCGGCAGGTGCGCGCCATCGCGCGCGTGGCGACCGCGGTGACCCGCGGCGACCTCAACCTGAAGATCGACGTGGACGCCTCCGGGGAGATCCAGGAACTTCAGGACTACATCAACAAGATGATCGCCAACCTGCGCGACACCACGATCGCCAACAAGGAGCAGGACTGGCTGAAGGGCAACCTCGCCCGGATCTCCGGCCTGATGCAGGGCCGCCGCGACCTCGCCGACGTGGCCTCGCTCATCATGAGCGAGCTGACACCGGTGGTCTCGGCGCAGCACGGGGCGTTCTTCCTTGCGATGCCGCTGGACGACGGCAAGGACGTGGGCGCCGCGCAGGACGACTCGTACGAACTGCGCATGCTGGGGTCCTACGGGTACTCGATGGGGTCCATGCCGACGTCGTTCCGGCCCGGTGAGACGCTGATCGGGACGGCTGCCAAGGAGAGGCGCACGATTCTCGTGGAGAACGTGCCGCCCGGGTATCTGAAGATCGCCTCCGGGCTCGGGGAGGCGCCCCCGGCGCACGTCATCGTGTTGCCGGTGCTCTTCGAAGGCACCGTTCTGGGCGTGATCGAGCTGGCGTCGTTCCACTCGTTCACGCACATCCAGAAGGACTTCCTCAACCAGATCGCCGAGATGATCGCGACGAGCGTCAACACGATCGCGGTCAACACGAAGACCGAGGTGCTGCTCAGGCAGTCGCAGGAGCTGACCGAGCAGCTCCGGGAGCGGTCGGCCGAGTTGGAGAACCGGCAGAAGGCCCTCCAGGCGTCCAACGCCGAACTGGAGGAGAAGGCCGAGCTGCTGGCCCAGCAGAACCGCGACATCGAGGTCAAGAACACCGAGATCGAGGAGGCGCGGCAGGTCCTGGAGGAGCGCGCCGAGCAACTCGCGGTCTCCATGCGCTACAAGAGCGAGTTCCTCGCCAACATGTCGCACGAACTGCGTACGCCGCTCAACTCGCTGCTGATCCTGGCCAAGCTGCTCGCCGACAACGCGGACAGCAACCTCACCCCGAAGCAGGTCGAGTTCGCCGAGACGATCCATGGTGCGGGCTCCGACCTGCTCCAGCTGATCAACGACATCCTCGACCTGTCGAAGGTCGAGGCGGGCAAGATGGACGTGTCGCCGACCCGTATCGCGCTGGTTCAACTCGTCGACTACGTAGAGGCCACTTTCCGTCCGCTGACGGCGGAGAAGGGCCTCGACTTCTCCGTACGGGTGTCGCCGGAGCTGCCGGCCACGCTGCACACGGACGAGCAGCGGCTCCTTCAGGTGCTGCGCAACCTGCTCTCCAACGCGGTGAAGTTCACCGACTCCGGAGCCGTCGAGCTGGTCATCCGGCCCGCGGGTGCGGAGGTGCCGGTCGCGATCCGGGAGCAGCTCCTGGAGGCGGGTTCACTGCGGGACGCGGACGCCGACCTGATCGCGTTCTCCGTGACCGACACCGGCATCGGTATCGCGGCCAGCAAGATGCGGGTGATCTTCGAGGCGTTCAAACAGGCGGACGGTACGACGAGCCGCAAGTACGGCGGTACGGGCCTGGGGCTGTCCATCTCGCGGGAGATCGCGCGGCTGCTGGGCGGCGAGATCCACGCGCAGAGCGAGCCGGGACGCGGCTCCACGTTCACGCTGTATTTGCCGCTGCACCCGAGCGAACTGCCCCCGCAGGGCTATCCGCAGCTCGCCCCGTCGATGGACAACGGGGAGTTCCTGGCGCCCCCGGAGGACGGTGTCGGGACCCATGTGGAAACGCCGGCCGAGGTGAGGTCGTACCAGGAGACCCAGAACGGGGCCGCCGCGCTCTTCAGGCGGCGCCGCAGGGTGATCCCCGCGGCCGAACGCCGGCCGGCCCTGTCGGGGCGGCCGGCGCAGTCCGAGGAGAGCTGGGCCACCGGTGGCGAGGAGGTTGCAGGGCAGCCGCGCGCGGTGTTCCACTTCGAGGGCGAGAAGGTCCTGATCGTCGACGACGACATCCGCAACGTGTTCGCGCTCACCAGCGTTCTGGAGCAGCACGGACTCTCGGTGCTGTACGCCGAGAACGGTCGCGAGGGCATCGAAGTGCTGGAGCAGCACGATGATGTGACGGTCGTCCTGATGGACATCATGATGCCCGAGATGGATGGTTACGCGACCACGACGGCGATCCGTCGGATGCCCCAGTTCGCCGGCCTGCCGATCATCGCGCTCACCGCGAAGGCGATGAAGGGCGACCGCGAGAAGGCCATCGAGTCGGGCGCCTCCGACTATGTGACGAAGCCCGTCGATCCCGATCACCTGCTCGCGGTGATGGAGCAGTGGATGCGCGAGGAGTGATCGGACGGTGAGCAGTGACCGGACAGCGAGGAGTGATCGAGTGGCGGGCAGGACGCGCCGAGTTGTTGACTGAGTGTGCCCGGGGCCGTGTAGAAACCCGGGATTCGGGGAACCTTCTGGTCTCCCACCGCGTTTCTGCTACGTGCACAGTGACATCGCGGTGACAGGGTGTGGCGACAGGCGGGGTGCGGCTACCATGACCGGCACAAGGACGGGCGGCGCAAGGGAGTCGTCCCCTGGGGCGGCGCCCGGTGCACTGCCGGGGCGAGGAGGGCGGGCCATGGTGCAGAAGGCCAAGATCCTCCTGGTCGATGACCGGCCGGAGAATCTGCTGGCGCTGGAGGCGATCCTCTCCGCGCTCGATCAGACACTGGTGCGGGCATCGTCCGGGGAGGAAGCGCTCAAAGCACTACTCACGGACGACTTCGCGGTCATTCTGCTGGATGTCCAGATGCCGGGCATGGACGGTTTCGAAACCGCCGCGCACATCAAGAGGCGAGAACGGACTCGGGACATCCCGATCATCTTCCTCACCGCGATCAATCACGGCCCGCACCACACCTTCCGGGGGTACGCGGCGGGTGCGGTGGACTACATCTCCAAGCCGTTCGATCCGTGGGTGCTGCGCGCGAAGGTCTCGGTGTTCGTCGAGCTCTACATGAAGAACTGCCAACTCCGCGAGCAGGCGGCCCTGTTGCGGCTCCAGCTCGAGGGCGGTGGCGGCAAGTCGGTGGTCGGCGGGGCCAAGGAGCCGGCGGGGCTGCTCGCCGAACTCTCCGCGCGGCTCGCGGCCGTGGAGGAGCAGGCCGAGGCGCTCTCCAAGCAGCTGGACGACGACTCGGCGGACGCGGCGGCGGTGGCGACGGCGGCTCATCTCGAACGCAAACTCACGGGACTGCGCAGGGCGTTGGACGCGTTGGAACCGGGGACCGGGAGCGGGGCGGCTTCGCTGCCTTCGCAGAACTGAGGGTTTTCCACCCGAGGTTCTGCACTGAGGGTTCGCTGTGCGGGCTGGGCCGGTGCCGGTGAGGGCCGGCTCGGCCGAACCTGATCCCGGGCGGCTGTGCCGGGTCCCGTATGCCGATGAAGCCGCGTCAGTTCACTGTCCCGGTACAGGCGACACGAACGGGTGAAGCAGTAGGCACACGTGTCCGCAGAGGTCTCCACCGGTAACCTCACACTCATGGCCTCACGTCAGTCCGCAGCCAAGAAGTCGCCCGCGAAGAAGGCGGCCGCTCCGACGAAGGCTGCGGCGAAGAAGGCCCCCCCGAAGAAAACGCCCGCGAAAAAGGCGCCTGCGAAGAAGGCCGCGGCCAAGAAAGCCGCGCCTCCGAAGCCGGCGCCCAATCCGACCGGGGGCGTGTACAAGCTGGTGCGCGCCCTCTGGCTCGGTGTCGCGCACGCCGTCGGTGCCGTGTTCCGCGGCATAGGGCGGGGCGCGAAGGGACTCGACCCGGCGCACCGCAAGGACGGTCTCGCACTGCTGCTGCTCGGCCTGGGACTGATCGTCGCCGCCGGGACCTGGTCCAACCTCCGCGGCCCGGTGGGCGACCTCGTCGAAATGCTGGTGACCGGCGCCTTCGGCCGCCTCGACCTGCTGGTGCCGATACTGCTGGCGGTCGTCGCGGTCCGGCTCATCCGGCACCCCGAGAAGCCCGACGCCAACGGACGCATCGTCATCGGCCTGTCCGCGCTCGTCATCGGCGTGCTCGGCCAGGTCCACATCGCCTGCGGGGCGCCCGCGCGCAGCGACGGCATGCAGGCGATAAGGGACGCCGGCGGGCTCATCGGCTGGGGTGCGTCGACCCCGCTGACGTACACGATGGGCGAGGTCCTCGCCGTACCGCTTCTCGTGCTGCTCACGGTCTTCGGGATCCTGGTGGTCACCGCGACCCCGGTCAACGCCATTCCGCAGCGGCTGCGGCTGCTGGGTGTCCGGCTCGGCGTCGTGCAGCCCCTGGCGACGGACGACGACTTCGCCGGCGAGGACGACGAGCGGTACGACGAGCAGTGGCGTGAGGCGCTGCCCGCGCGCTCCCGGCGGCGCCGGGCGGAGCCCGAGGCGTACGACCCGGACAGTGCCGAGCACGAGGCGCTCTCCAGGCGCCGGAGCCGCCCCAGGCGCCCCGCTGTCCAGCAGCCCGCCCTGGACCGGCCCATGGACGCGGTCGACGTGGCCGCGGCCGCCGCGGCAGCCCTCGACGGTGCCGTGATGCACGGGATGCCGCCCTCGGCGCTGGTGGCCGATCTGACGCAGGGCGTCGGCGCGGACCGCGGCGAACGGCAGGACACGGGCGCGCGTGCGGAGACCACACCGGTGCCCGCCGCGCGCGCCAAGGGTGCCAAGCCCAAGCAGGAGATGCTGAAGGCCGAAGTCGCCGACCTGACAAAACCCGCCCCCGAGACGCCCCGGGAGCTGCCGCCGAGGGCCGAACAGCTTCAGCTCTCCGGCGACATCACCTACTCCCTGCCGTCGCTCGACCTCCTGGAGCGCGGCGGCCCCGGCAAGACGCGCAGCGCCGCCAACGACGCGGTGGTCGCCTCGCTCTCGAACGTCTTCATGGAGTTCAAGGTCGACGCCGCCGTCACCGGCTTCACCCGCGGCCCGACCGTCACGCGGTACGAGGTCGAGCTCGGCCCCGCCGTGAAGGTCGAGCGGATCACGGCCCTCGCCAAGAACATCGCGTACGCCGTCGCCAGCCCGGACGTGCGGATCATCAGCCCGATCCCCGGCAAGTCGGCGGTCGGTATCGAGATCCCGAACACCGACCGCGAGATGGTCAACCTGGGTGACGTACTGCGGCTGGCGGACGCCGCCGAGGACGACCACCCGATGCTGGTCGCGCTCGGCAAGGACGTCGAGGGCGGCTATGTGATGGCCAACCTGGCCAAGATGCCGCACGTACTGGTGGCAGGAGCGACCGGTTCCGGTAAATCGTCGTGCATCAACTGCCTGATCACGTCCGTCATGGTCCGCGCGACCCCGGAGGACGTGCGCATGGTCCTCGTGGACCCCAAGCGCGTCGAGCTGACCGCGTACGAGGGCATCCCGCACCTGATCACGCCGATCATCACCAACCCGAAGCGGGCCGCCGAGGCGCTCCAGTGGGTCGTACGGGAGATGGATCTGCGGTACGACGACCTGGCGGCGTTCGGGTACCGGCACATCGACGACTTCAACGAGGCCATCAGGAACGGCAAGGTCAAGCTGCCGGAGGGCAGCGAGCGCGTGCTCAGCCCGTACCCGTACCTGCTGGTGATCGTCGACGAGCTAGCGGACCTGATGATGGTCGCGCCGCGCGACGTCGAGGACTCGATCGTGCGCATCACGCAGCTCGCGCGCGCGGCCGGCATTCACCTGGTGCTCGCCACACAGCGGCCGTCCGTCGACGTCGTCACCGGTCTGATCAAGGCGAACGTGCCGTCCCGGCTCGCCTTCGCCACGTCCTCGCTCGCGGACAGCCGCGTCATCCTGGACCAGCCCGGCGCCGAGAAGCTGATCGGCAAGGGCGACGGGCTCTTCCTGCCGATGGGGGCGAACAAGCCGACCCGTATGCAGGGCGCCTTCGTGACCGAGGACGAGGTCGCGGTGATCGTGCAGCACTGCAAGGACCAGATGGCGCCGGTCTTCCGGGAAGACGTCACCGTGGGCACCAAGCAGAAGAAGGAGATCGACGAGGACATCGGCGACGACCTCGACCTGCTGTGCCAGGCCGCCGAACTCGTCGTCTCCACGCAGTTCGGGTCCACCTCGATGCTCCAGCGCAAGCTGCGCGTCGGGTTCGCCAAGGCCGGTCGGCTGATGGACCTCATGGAGTCCCGTGGTGTCGTCGGTCCGAGCGAAGGCTCCAAGGCGCGTGACGTTCTTGTGAAGGCTGATGAGCTGGACGGAGTGCTCGCGGTGATCCGTGGGGAGGCTCAACCGTAAGGAAACGGAACCGGCCGCAGCCTCCGTACGGGTGGGTCGAGGACACGTGGGTATTCGAACGTGACTCACCCGTGAGGAAACGGTGAGCAACCGTTTCCCTTCGACGTACGTCAAGTTGAGGGAGGGGACAGGCACGTGTCCCACCATCAGGATGTCCGGCCATTCTGATGGCGTACAAAGTCCTACCGCCCGGTTGCCCCACCCTTTTGTAACCCCCCTAGACTGAACCCCCAGCACAGGTGGCTACACCCTCGAAAGGCGCCCCCGTGTCCATCGGCAACTCACCTGACGACAACTCCCCTCAGGACGAGCGTCCCTTCGTAGAGGACGATCGCCCGTCGATCGGCCGTGCCCTGCAGCAGGCGCGCATCGCGGCGGGGCTGACCGTCGACGACGTCAGTAACGCCACCCGGGTACGCATCGCCATCGTGCACGCGATCGAGCAGGACGACTTCGCTCCCTGTGGCGGGGACGTCTACGCGCGCGGTCACCTCAAGACCCTGGCGCGCGCCGTGAACCTCGATCCGGCCCCGCTGCTCGCGCGGTACGACGCCGACCACGGCGGGCGGCCGGCGCCCACCCCGGCGGCACCGATGTTCGAGGCGGAGCGGATCCGTCCGGAGCGCCGGGGCCCCAACTGGACCGCGGCCATGGTCGCCGCCATCGTCGCCGTGATCGGCTTCGTCGGGTTCACGATGGTCAACGGCGACGACGCGGACGGCACGAAGACGCAGGTCGCCGAGGGATCCACCCCCGACACCAGCAAGCCCACCAAGGCCAAGCCGACCCCGACCAAGCCCACCGACCCCGCGCCCGACCCGTCGGACAGCGCCATCGCGGCCGCGCCGCAGGACAAGGTGACCGTCCAGGTGACCGCCCCCGACGGACGCAGCTGGATCTCGGCGAAGGACCACAACGGCCGGCTGCTCTTCGACGGCTTCCTGGAGCAGGGTGACTCCAAGACCTTCCAGGACAAGGAACAGATCGACCTCGTCCTCGGTGATGCGGGCGGGCTTCAGCTGTACGTGAACGGTAAGGAGATCGAGGACGACTTCAAGAAGGGCGGAGTCGAGCGCCTCACGTATACGAAGGGCGACCCCGAGGTCGGCTGAGTTGCGGGGCGCAGGCCGCACCGAGCTGAGCCGCATGGCTGAGCCGATGCGCACGATTCGCTGACTCGTACGGCTACTCATACGGCTATTCGGGACACGCGGGCACGGGGTTGGCCAAGATCGGCCAACCCCGTCGACGTGGGCTGTCAGTGGGACGAAGTAGTCTTGAGCCCATGCCTGAACGCCGTACCGTCGCACTCGTCACTCTTGGCTGCGCCCGTAACGAGGTGGACTCGGAGGAGCTCGCAGGCCGCTTGGAGGCGGACGGCTGGCACCTCGTGGAGGACGCCGAGAACGCGGACGTCGCGGTCGTCAACACCTGTGGCTTCGTCGAGGCCGCCAAGAAGGACTCCGTCGACGCCCTCCTGGAGGCCAACGACCTCAAGGGGCATGGCAGAACCCAGGCCGTGGTCGCCGTCGGCTGCATGGCCGAGCGGTACGGCAAGGAACTCGCCGAGGCGCTGCCCGAGGCCGACGGCGTGCTCGGGTTCGACGACTACGCGGACATCTCCGACCGTCTCCAGACGATCCTCAACGGCGGGATCCACGCCGCGCACACCCCCCGGGACCGGCGCAAGCTGCTGCCGATCAGCCCGGCCGAGCGGCAGGATTCCGCTGCCGAGGTCGCGCTTCCGGGGCACGGCCCGGCCGATCTCCCGGACGGACTGGCTCCGGATTCGGGTCCCCGCGCGCCCCTGCGCCGCCGGCTCGACGGCTCACCGGTCGCCTCGGTGAAGCTGGCCTCCGGCTGCGACCGGCGGTGCACGTTCTGCGCCATCCCGTCCTTCCGCGGCTCCTTCATCTCGCGGCGCCCCAGTGACGTACTGGGCGAGACGCGCTGGCTCGCCGAGCAGGGCGTCAAGGAGATCATGCTGGTCTCCGAGAACAACACGTCGTACGGCAAGGACCTCGGTGACATCCGGCTCCTGGAGACGCTGCTGCCCGAGCTCGCCGACGTCGACGGGATCGAGCGCGTGCGGGTCAGCTACCTGCAGCCCGCCGAGATGCGGCCCGGGCTCATCGACGTGCTGACCTCCACGCCGAAGGTCGCGCCCTACTTCGACCTGTCCTTCCAGCACTCCGCCCCCGGTGTGCTGCGCGCGATGCGGCGCTTCGGGAGCACCGACCAGTTCCTGCAGCTGCTCGACACCATCCGTTCCAAGGCCCCGCAGGCCGGCGTGCGGTCCAACTTCATCGTGGGCTTCCCCGGCGAGAGCGCGGAGGACCTGGCGGAGCTGGAGCGCTTCCTGACCGGCGCGCGGCTGGACGCGATCGGCGTCTTCGGTTACTCCGACGAGGACGGCACCGAGGCGGCGACGTACGAGAACAAGCTGGACGAGGACGTCGTCGCCGAGCGCCTCGCGCGCGTGTCCCGGCTCGCGGAGGAGCTGGTTTCGCAGCGGGCGGAGGAGCGCGTCGGGGAGACCTTGCAGGTGCTGGTCGAGTCCGTCGGCTCCGCCGGTTCCACCGACGAGGAGGACGGGGCGTACGGCCGCGCCGCGCACCAGGCGCCCGAGACCGACGGCCAGGTGCTGTTCACGAGCGGCGAAGGTCTCGTCGTCGGCCGTATGGTCGAGGCGAAGGTGGTCGGCACGGAAGGTGTCGACCTGGTGGCCGAGCCGCTCCCTGGCTCGCTCGCGAGTACTGAGGAGGCGGCCAGATGACCGGAGTCCCGGCATCCGCGGCGGGCGGCCCCGGTGTGCCCGGTACGCATGGAGCTGCCGGCGCTTCCGGTACGGCTGCTTCCGGTGCTCAGGGCTCCAAGGCCTCTCAGACCTCTCCGGGGTCGAAGTCGGCGCGCGGCGGGAAGCTGGGTGCGGCGGCCGTCAACCAGGCCAGCCTCTGGAACGTCGCCAACCTGCTGACCATGCTCCGGCTCGTGCTCGTGCCGGGCTTCGTGGCGCTGATGCTGGCCGACGGTGGATACGACCCCGTATGGCGGGCCTGGGCCTGGGCCGCCTTCGCCGTCGCCATGATCACGGACATCTTCGACGGGCATCTGGCCCGTACGTACGACCTCGTCACCGACTTCGGGAAGATCGCCGACCCCATCGCCGACAAGGCGATCATGGGGGCGGCGCTCATCTGTCTGTCCTCACTCGGCGATCTGCCGTGGTGGGTGACCGGGGTGATCCTCGGGCGTGAGCTCGGGATCACCCTGCTGCGCTTCGTGGTGATCCGCTACGGCGTGATCCCGGCCAGCCGCGGCGGCAAGCTGAAGACGCTCACGCAGGGCGTGGCCGTCGGGATGTACGTTCTGGCGCTGACGGGGCCCCTGGCGACGCTGAGGTTCTGGGTGATGGCTGTGGCGGTCGCCCTGACCGTCGTCACCGGACTCGACTATGTGAGACAGGCCATTGTGCTGCGGCGCCACGGTCTGGCCGAGCGGAAGGCCGCCGCCGAGGAGGCGGAAGCATGACCTCCGGCGCTGCCGAAGTGCTGCGACTACTCACAGTGAGGGGCGAGACGCTCGCCGTCGCCGAGTCGCTGACCGGAGGCCTGGTGGCCGCGGAGATCGCTTCGGTGCCGGGGGCCTCCAAGGCCTTCCGCGGCTCGGTGACCGCGTACGCCACCGACCTCAAGCGCGATGTGCTCGGCGTCGACGCCACTCTGCTGGATCAGCGCGGAGCGGTGGATCCGCAGGTCGCGGCCCAGATGGCGGCCGGCGTGCGCAAGGTGCTGGGCGCGGACTGGGGGATCGCGACGACCGGTGTCGCGGGTCCCGAGCCCCAGGACGGACAGCCGGTCGGCACCGTTTTCGTGGCCGTGGACGGGCCTTCCGGAGCGGCGGGCGGCAGCCCGGTTGGCGGGAAAGTGGCGGCACTGCGGTTGAACGGCTCCCGGACGGAAATCCGTAAGGAGAGTGTACGGAGCGTGCTCACACTGCTTCGGGAACAACTTGTGGGCGAACAGACCGGGAATCAGCGGGCACAGGATACGGAACAGAACGGGGGGTTTTGATGTTTGCAGCCCTGAGTGAACACGACATCGCTCCCCGCACGGCCGCGGCGCGAGGCGGTACGGTGGGGCGAGAAGGATGCGGCTACGCGGACCGAGGAGGGAGCCACCGATGATTCTGCTCCGTCGCCTGCTTGGTGACGTGCTGCGTCGGCAGCGCCAGCGCCAGGGCCGTACTCTGCGCGAAGTCTCCTCGTCCGCCCGAGTCTCACTCGGCTATCTCTCCGAGGTGGAGCGGGGGCAGAAAGAGGCTTCCTCTGAACTGCTCTCCGCGATTTGCGACGCGCTGGACGTACGGATGTCCGAGCTCATGCGGGAAGTGAGCGACGAACTCGCACTCGCCGAGCTGGCCCAGTCGGCAGCGGCTACCGAGCCTGTTCCCACGCCGGTACGCCCGAGGCTCAATTCCGTGTCGGTGACCGGTGTGCCGCCGGAACGGGTGACCATCAAGGCGCCTGCGGAGGCGGTCGACGTCGTCGCCGCCTGACACGCTCACGGGCTTGCGTCGCGCCTGTGGGCTGAGCTGAGAACTGTGTGAAAGCCCCGGCCGGGGCTTCTCCGGGGAGACCTGGAGGGGTGCGGTCGGGGCTTTCGCGTTGCGGTTTCTTCCCGTTTGCCGGTATTGCCCGGGGCGGCCATGGTTGAGGGGGCAGGGGCGAAGACCGGGGGCCGTGGTGAACCGGAGGATGTCGATGTACGTCGTGAAGAGCTCGTTGTCCGACGCCGATCTGAAGACCGTGTCAGATGCGCTGCAGGGCGCGCTGGTCGATCTGGTGGATCTGTCGCTCGTGGCGAAGCAGATTCACTGGAACGTGGTCGGGCCGCGCTTCCGGTCCGTCCATCTCCAGCTCGACGAGGTCGTCGACACCGCACGGCTGCACTCCGACACGGTGGCGGAGCGTGCCTCGACGCTCGGCGTCTCGCCGGACGGGCGTGCCGCGACTGTCGCGAGCAGCAGCGGTATCGGGGCCGTACCGGACGGGTGGGTGAAGGACACGGACGCGGTGGGGGCGCTCGTGCGTGCGCTTGCGGCGGTGATCGTGCGGATGCGGGAGCGGGTCCAGGGGACCGGTGAGGCGGATCCGGTGAGTCAGGACATCTTCATCGGGATCACCGCGGACCTAGAGAAGCATCACTGGATGTTCCAGGCGGAGAACGGGTGACGTCGGGTTCGGCTTGGCCGCGGGGTGGCGTGGTGGCGCGTGGCGGGTTGAGTGGGAGCCGTTGGTGCGCTGGGTGCGCCCCCTTCGTGTGGGTGCGCCCTGTCGGTGGATGAGCGCGGCGATCTAGCGTCGGGCCGGAGGCTGGGCTGGAGGCGGTGCCATGGCGGGACGGATAGGCGGCGGGGCGGGGCGGGCCGGGCGGACATGGCGATGGGGGCTGGCTCTGGGGGTCGGGGGGTTGTGGTGGTGGGCGGCGATACGGCTGGTGTTCGCTTCGGACGCCGGGGTGCTGGAGGGTGCCATCGCGGCCGGAGGATGGGGGCTGAGTCTCCTTCCGGTGCACTGCGTGCCGAAGGCGCGGGCCGCGGGGGCGGCCGGGGCGGATCAGTGGGCGCGGCGGACTTCGGCGACCTGGCGGAGGTGGCGTGGGCCGCTTCCGGGGCGTGGGGGGTCTTCCTGAGTCGGGGTCTTCCTTGAGCCGCCGGGATTTAGTGAACGGGGTTGCCAACGGGGGTTACCACGGCATGGCCACGCCCCCGTTCGGGCGGAGGATCTGGCCCGTCGTGAACGAGGACGCGTCGGAGGCGAGGTGCAGGACCGCGTGTGCGATCTCCGCCGGCTCGCCGACTCGGCCCAGGGGTGACATCCGGGCCATGAACGCCTCGGTCCGTGCTTGGGCCTCGTCGTCGTGGCGGTCGGTCATGGGCGTACGGATCCAGCCCGGCGCGACCGCGTTGACACGGATGCCGTGCGGGCCCATCTCGGTCGCCAAAGTCTTGGTCAGCTGGACGACGGCTGCCTTCGCCGCCCCGTAGCAGAGGAGCCCCGGCCCTCCGGTGTCGACGGCGCCCGAGGCCATGGTGATGATGCTGCCGTTCGTGCCGGACGCGATCATCGCGCGGGCCGCCTCCTGGCAGGCGTAGAGCACGCCCTTGAAGTTGACGCCGAGCACCCGGTCGAGGTCCTCGTCGCGGGTCTCCAGGACCGGGCTGCTGTGCATGATCCCGGCGATGGCGGCCATGACGTCCAGGCGTTCGCAGGCCGCGACCGCCTCGCCGAGCTGGGCGCGGTCGGTGACGTCGAGAGGATGCGTGCGGGCCGTACCGCCCGTGTCCTTGACGAGGGCCGCCGTTTCGTCGAGGCCCTGCGCGTCGCGGTCCGCGCAGTGGACGGTGGCACCCGCCTGTGCGAGCAGCACGGCGCAGGCGCGGCCGATGCCGCTCGCGGCGCCGGTGACGAATGCGGTGCGTCCGGTGAGGTCGTACGCCGTGACGGGCATGAGTGGACGGTACGAGGGTTTCTGACGGTCCGTCAATTAGTTGGGCGCGATGCGGGTGCGGTGGTAGGTCATGGGGCCGGCCGCCCGAGTGGCGGGGCCGGGCCCGACTGGCAGGCCGGGCACCAGTAGGTGGGGCGGTCGCGGGAACCGTCGCCCTGGTTCGCCGTGCGGATCGGGGTGCGGCAGCGCAGACAGGGGCGGGGTGCGCGGCCGTACACGTAGAGGTTCTGGTCGCGGCGGCCCGTGGTGCTGCGGGCCGGGCGGTCTCGGTTGGCTTCGAGGACCTTCTTGGCGAGGGCGGGCAGCCGGGCGGCGTGTTCGGCGGGGAGGCTGCCGATGGGGAGCCACGGGGTTGCCCGGAGGAGGAAGCAGAGCTCGCACTTGTAGACGTTGCCGATGCCGGCGAGGTTGCGCTGGTCGAGGAGGGCCTCGCCGAGGGGGCGGGCGGGGTCGCTCAGGAGGTTCGCCAGCGCCTTGCCGGGGTCCCAGTCGGGGCCCAGGAGGTCGGGGCCGAGATGCCCGACGGCTCGGTCCTCGTCGGTGGTGCGGAGCAGTTCCAGTACGGGGAGCCGGTAGCCGACGGCTGTGCGTTCCGCGGTGCCGAGGATGACTCTGATTTGGTGACCGGGGCCGCCGCTCCAGCGCTCGCCCGGGGCGTACACCTTCCAGGAACCGTCCATCCGCAGGTGCGAGTGCAGGGTCAGACCGCCCTCGATACGGGTGAGCAGGTGTTTCCCGCGCGGGGTGACGTCCAGGACCGTACGTCCGGTGAGGTCTGCCGTGGCGAACTTGGGCACCCGGAGGTCGGAGCGGGTGAGCACGCGGCCGGCGAGGGCCGTGTGCAGGCGCCGGGCGGTCTGCCAGACGGTGTCTCCTTCGGGCATGGGGTCCAGGGTGGCATGAGGTGGGCGGAGGTGTCTGTCGGTGTCTTGGGTGGTCGGGGCGGTGCGACACCGCTCGGGGCCGGGTCGGGGCAGGGCTCACGCGCGCAGGCGGAGCCCCCGTGGGGTCGCGTGGAAGCCGGCTCCTTCCAGGAGGGTGCCGAAGGGGGACGTCAGCGCGGCAGCGCCGTTGACGCGCTCCACCGTGACCGTGCCGAGGGAACCCGCTCGGGCGGCCGCCGCGAGTGCCTCGGCGGCTGTGCGCAGGCGCGGGTCGTACAGGGGGGAGTCGTCCGGGGCGGCGGAGGGCCAGGCGAGCAGGGTCTTGCCGCCGCGCTCCATGTAGAGGGTCAGCTCGCCGTCCACCAGGACGACCAGCGAGCCCGCTTTGCGGCCGGGCTTGTGACCCGCGCCGGTCGGGGGCTCGGGCCAGGGGAGGGCGGCGCCGTACGCGTTCGCGGGGTCGGCGGCGGCCAGGACGATGGCGCGGTTGGTGCTGCTCGCGCGCGGGCGGGCGGCCGGGCCTCCTGGGAAGGCGTACGGAGTCGTGCGGGACGTTTCGGCGAAGAGAGGCGGGTGGTCCCGCTCCTGCTCGGAGCCTGGCATCGGGGAGTCTGAGAGGGGTTGTCCGGAACCATCGCGCCGGGAGTGCCGGGAGTACGGGGAGTCGGCTGTCCCGAGATCGTCCGGGAAGCTCGCGTCGTCGGCGAGGGAGTCCGGGATGCCCTCGCCGGAGGCGGAGGGGTCCCAGAGGTCTTGGCCTCCCGGCTCGGGACCGTGGGGGGAGCCCGGCGTGTGCGCGCTCGGGTGGCCGCCGAACGGGAGAGCGCCCGGGAATCCCGGCTCGGGCAGGGTCTCGCCCCGCTCGCGGGCGTTGGCTGCCGCGCGCAGGCGGTCCACCGCGCCGTCCATCGCGAACTGCGCGGCGCCGAGCCCTTCCACCACGTAACCGCGGCGGGCCTGGCCGCTGTCCTCGAAGGCCGACAGGATGCGGTAGACCGCCGAGAAGCCGCCCTCCACGCCCTCCGCGGCGACCGCGCCCCGGGTGACCACACCATGCCGGTCGAGCAGGGTGCGGGCCAGGGCGTGGGCGCGCACCGTGGCGTCGGGCTCGCGGTCGGCGAGTAGCGACCAGCGGCCCGCGACGGTGGGCGGGCCGGTCCGGGAGGCGGGGCGCGCGGCGGCCGTCAGACTTCCGTACCGTCCGCGGGGCACAGTGCGCTTCGCGCGATGGGCGGTGGAGCCCGCGGTGCGGCCCGAGCCGAGGAGCGAGCGCATCGGGCTGAGCGTGTCGTTCGTGAGCCGGCCCGACCAGGTCAGGTCCCAGACGGCGTCGGCCAGTTGGGGATCGGTGGCATCCGGGTGCGTGGTGGCGCGGACCTGGTCGGTGATCTGGCGGAAGAAGAGGCCGTAGCCCCCCGAGAGGGCGTCCAGCACCGACTGGTGGAGTGCGGTCAGCTCCAGGGGGTGTGGGGACGGCAGGAGCAGGGGAGCCGAGTCCGCCAGGTACAGGGAGACCCAGCCGTCCTTGCCGGGCAGCGCGCCGGCCCCGGCCCAGACGACCTCTCCGGCGGCGGTCAGCTCGTCGAGCATCGCGGGGGCGTAGTGCGAGACGCGGGACGGCAGGACGAGCTTTTCGAGTGCGGACGCGGGTACCGAAGCGCCCTGCAACTGCTCGATGGCGCGTACGAGTCCGTCGATGCCCCGCAGGCCGTGCCCGCTGCCCAGGTGCTGCCACTGCGGCAGGAACTGCGCGAGTGCGGCGGGCGGCACCGGCTCCAGCTCATGGCGCAGCGCGGCGAGCGAACGGCGCCGCAGCCGGCGCAGCACCGCCGCGTCGCACCACTCCTGGCCGATTCCCGCGGGGTGGAACTCCCCCTGCACGATGCGGCTGTTGGCGGCGAGCCGCTGCAGGGCTCCGTCGGTGACCGCCGTACCCAGGCCGAAGCGGGCCGCCGCCGTGGTCGAGGTGAACGGTCCGTGGGTGCGCGCGTACCGCGCGAGGAGGTCGCCCAGCGGGTCCTTGACCGGCTCGGTGAAAGCCTCCGGGACGCCGACGGGCAGGGCCGTGCCGAGCGCGTCGCGGAGTCGGCCCGCGTCCTCGATCGCCGCCCAGTGGTCGGCTCCGGCGATCCGCACCCGGATGGCGCGGCGGGCAGCCGCCAGCTCGCCGGCCCACTCCGGCTCGGCTCCGCGCTCGGCCAGCTCGGAATCGGTGAGCGGGCCGAGCATCCGCAGCAGGTCCGCGACGCTTTCGGGGTCCTTCGCCCGGCGATCCTCGGTGAGCCACTGGAGTTCACGCTCCAGCTCGGTCAGAACGTCGGCGTCCAGGAGCTCGCGCAGCTCGGCCTGACCGAGGAGTTCGGCGAGCAGCCGCGAGTCGAGGGACAGGGCGGCCGCGCGGCGCTCGGCCAGCGGGGAGTCGCCCTCGTAGAGGAACTGGGCGACGTACCCGAACAGCAGCGACCGCGCGAACGGCGACGGCTCCGGTGTCGTGACCTCGACGAGCCGCACCTTGCGGGACTCGATGTCGCCCATCAGCTCCGTGAGGCCGGGTACGTCGAAGACGTCCTGAAGGCATTCGCGGACCGCTTCCAGGACGATCGGGAAGGATCCGAACTCGCTGGCCACTTCGAGGAGCTGGGCGGCGCGCTGGCGCTGCTGCCACAGCGGTGTGCGCTTTCCGGGGCTGCGGCGCGGCAGGAGCAGGGCACGGGCCGCGCATTCGCGGAAGCGGGACGCGAAGAGGGCGGAACCGCCGACCTGGTCCGTGACGATCTGGTTGACCTCGCCCTTGTCGAACGCGACGTCCGCCGCGCCCACGGGAGCCTGCTCGGAGTCGTACTCCGTGCCCAGCTTCATGGGCTCCTGGTCGAGCAGGTCCAGGCCCATCAGGTCGGCATCGGGGAGGCGCAGTACGAGGCCGTCGTCGGCGTGCATGACCTGCGCGTCCATGCCGTACCGCTCGGAGAGCCGGGCGCCGAGCGCGAGCGCCCACGGGGCATGGACCTGGGCGCCGAAGGGGGAGTGCACGACGACCCGCCAGTCGCCCAGCTCGTCGCGGAACCGCTCGACGACGATGGTGCGGTCGTCCGGGATGTGGCCGCACGCCTCGCGCTGTTCGGCCAGGTACGACAGCACGTTGTCGGCCGCCCAGGCGTCGAGGCCGGCGGCGAGGAGCCGCAGCCGGGCGTCCTCCTTGGGCAGCGAGCCGACCTCGCGCAGGAACGCGCCCACCGCACGGCCCAGTTCGAGCGGGCGCCCGAGCTGGTCGCCCTTCCAGAACGGCAGCCTGCCCGGCACGCCGGGCGCGGGGGTGACCACGACCCGGTCGCGCGTGATGTCCTCGATGCGCCAGGAGCCGGTGCCGAGCGTGAAGACGTCCCCGACACGGGACTCGTAGACCATCTCCTCGTCGAGCTCGCCTACCCGGCCGCCACCCTTCTTGGGGTCGGAGCCCGCGAGGAACACCCCGAAGAGGCCGCGGTCCGGGATCGTGCCCCCGGAGGTGACGGCGAGACGCTGCGCACCCGGGCGCCCCGTGACCGTACCGGCGATGCGGTCCCACACCACGCGCGGGCGCAGCTCCGCGAAGGCGTCGGACGGGTAGCGGCCCGCGAGCATGTCGAGCACCGCCGTGAACGCCGACTCCGGGAGTGACGCGAAGGGCGCGGCGCGGCGAACCGTCGCGAGGAGGTCGTCGACCTGCCAGGTGTCGAGCGCGGTCATGGCGACGATCTGCTGGGCCAGCACGTCCAGGGGGTTGGCGGGGACCCGGAGGGATTCGATGGAGCCGGTGCGCATCCGCTCCGTGACCACGGCCGCCTGCACCAGGTCGCCCCGGTACTTGGGGAAGACCACGCCGGTGGAGACCGCCCCGACCTGGTGGCCCGCGCGGCCCACGCGCTGGAGCCCGGAGGCCACCGAAGGCGGGGACTCGACCTGCACGACGAGGTCCACCGCGCCCATGTCGATGCCGAGTTCGAGGCTGGACGTGGCGACCACCGCGGGCAGGCGGCCCGCTTTCAGGTCCTCCTCGACGAGGGCGCGCTGCTCCTTGGAGACCGAGCCGTGGTGGGCCCGGGCGATAACCTGCGGGGCGCCCTGGGCCGCGCCCGAGCCGCCCATCAGCTCGGCCGGGGCGTGGGTCTCCGGCAGTGGCTCGCCCGTCGCCCTCTCGTACGCGATCTCGTTCAGCCGGTTGCAGAGCCGCTCGGCGAGGCGGCGGGAGTTGGCGAACACGATCGTCGAGCGGTGGGCCTGGACGAGGTCGGCGATCCGCTCCTCGACATGCGGCCAGATCGACGGGCGCTCGGCGCCGTCGTCGGAGTCGGCGACCGGGGAGCCGCCCAGCTCGGCCAGGTCTTCGACCGGGACGACCACCGAGAGGTCGAACTCCTTGCCGGAGGGCGGCTGGACGATCTCCACCTTGCGGCGCGGCGAGAGATAGCGCGCGACCTCGTCCACCGGACGCACCGTCGCCGACAGACCGATGCGTCGCGCGGGCCGCGGCAGCAGCTCGTCGAGCCGCTCCAGGGTCAGGGCGAGGTGGGCGCCGCGCTTGGTGCCGGCGACCGCGTGCACCTCGTCCAGGATCACCGTCTCGATGCCGGTCAGCGCCTCGCGCGTGGCCGACGTGAGCATCAGGAACAGGGACTCCGGGGTGGTGATCAGGATGTCCGGCGGGCGGGTGGCCAGCGCTCGGCGCTCTGCGGGTGGGGTGTCACCCGAGCGGATGCCGACCTTCACCTCGGGCTCGGGCATTCCCAGACGCACGGCCTCCTGCCGGATGCCGGTCAGCGGGCTGCGCAGATTTCGCTCCACGTCGACCGCGAGGGCTTTCAGCGGGGATACGTACAGAACCCGGCAGCGCTTCTTGGGGTCGGCCGGCGGCGGGGCCGAGGCCAGTTGGTCGAGCGCGGCGAGGAATGCGGCCAGGGTCTTGCCGGAGCCCGTCGGGGCGACCACCAGCACGTCCGAGCCCTCGCCGATGGCTCGCCACGCGCCCGCCTGGGCCGCGGTGGGCGCGGGAAAGGCCCCCGTGAACCAGCTGCGGGTCGCGGGGGAGAAGCCGTCCAGGGCTCGGTGTGCGGAGCTGACCATGCCTCCATCCTGCACCCCGCCACTGACAACGCGGCTGACCTGCGGGAACGTGGTCGGTGGGGCTCGCTCGCCGTTGCCGTTGCCGTTGCCGTTGCCGTGCCGTGCCGTGCCGTGCCGTGCCGTGCCGTGCCGTGCCGTTGTCGTGCCGGGCTGCGGCGCCGCGGCCGGTGGGGTGTGCCGTTGTTCGGTCCGGTCCGGTGCTGCCGTGCCGGCAGAGAAGGTCCCTGCGGTGATGGCGGACAATGAGGGCATGGCGGGTTCGGGGAGGGAGCGGGCGCGGCACTGGCAGTACGCGGAACTGCCCGGCGTGGATCTGCTGCGGGCGCGGTACGTCCGCAAGACCTTCGTCCGGCATACGCATGAGAACTTCGTCATCGCGGCGATCGCCGACGGCGTCGAGGTTTTCCACCACGGCAGCGGTGATCAGTACGCGGGACCCGGTTCGCTGGCCCTGGTCAATCCCGACACCCCGCACACGGGTCGTGCGGGCGGGCCGGAGGGATGGCGGTACGGGGCGGTCTACCCGTCGCCGGACCTGGTGGCGGAGATCGCCGCCGAGACCACCTCCCTGCGCGGAACGCCGGGATTCATCAGCCCGGTCCTTGACGACCCTTACGCAGTCGGCCTGGTGCACCAGGTGCTGCGTGCCGCGGACGAGGGGAACGCGCTGGCCGCCGACACGTTGTTGCGTGTCGTCGTGACCCGGTTGCTGCGACTGAACGGCGGGCCACTGTCCCAGCGGGCCCCGCGCACGGCGGGAGCCGGGGTCGCGGCACGCGCGCGTGCCGTTCTCGAGGAGCGGATGGACCGGCCGCCCACCCTGGACCGGCTCGCCGCAGACCTGGGAACCAGCCCCTTCGCGCTGCTGCGTGCCTTCCGGGACACCTACGGCATGCCTCCCCATGCCTGGCTGACCGACGCCCGAGTGCGCCGGGCGCGCCGTCTCCTGGACACCGGCACCACACCCGCCGAGGTGGCGCTCGTCGTCGGATTCACCGACCAGCCGCACCTCAACCGCCACTTCACCCGGATCGTCGGTGTGCCGCCCGGGGCGTACCAACGCGAGCGCAAGAACGTACAAGACCCAGGGCAGCGGCTTCTTCTACCGTCCCAGGCGTGGCAGAACAGACAGCTCTCGCAGACATAGGCAGTGAAGACGGCGGAAGACCCGACGTCGCCGTCGTACGGGACGCCCTCGGAGTCGGGGTGGCCGTCGGACTGTCCGGGTTCGCCTTCGGGGTGACCTCGGCGGGCAGCGGACTCACGCTGTTGCAGACCTGCGCCCTCAGCCTCCTGGTGTTCACCGGAGCCTCGCAGTTCGCCCTTGTGGGGGCGCTCGCGGGCGGGGGCAACCCGTTCACGGCGGCCGCGGGCGCGTTCTTCCTGGGAGTGCGCAACGCGTTCTACGGGTTGCGCCTGTCGCAGTTGTTGGCCCTCCCGCGCGCGGTGCGGCCGTTCGCCGCACAGTGGGTCATCGACGAGACCACGGCCGTGGCGCTCGCCCAGCCGACGCGGCGCAGTGTGCGGATCGGCTTCACCGTCACCGGACTCTCGCTCTATGTGCTGTGGAACTTCACCACTCTGCTCGGCGCGATGGGTGCCGAAGCCATCGGTGACACCGACGCGTGGGGGCTGGACGCAGCCGGCCCCGCAGTCTTCCTGGCCCTGCTCGCGCCGATGGTCAAGACCGTCACGGAGCGGGTCGTCGCGGGGCTCGCGGTCGTCCTCGGGCTCGGTCTCCTGCCCGTGCTGCCCGCCGGAGTGCCCGTCCTGGTGGCCGCGCTCGCCGCCCCGGCCGTGCTCTGGGCTGAGGGCCGCCGCAGGGGACGTACGACAGCTGTGAAGTCCGCTGACGACGCACCGGGGGAGGACCGTTGAACATCTGGATCGCGATCGGCGTGACAGCCGTCGGCTGCTACGCCGTCAAGCTCATCGGGCTGCTGATCCCCGCAGGCGTCCTGGAGCGGCCGCTCGTCCAGCGGCTGGCCGCTCTGTTGCCCGTCGCCCTGCTGGCCGCCCTCACGGCCCAGCAGACCTTCGCCGACGCCCGTGTCCTGGTGCTGGACGCGAAGGTCGCGGGGCTTGCCGCGGCCGCCGTGGCGCTGCTTCTGCGTGCTCCGTTCCTGCTCGTCGTCGCCGCGGCCGTTCTGGTGACGGCGGGGGTGCGCGCGATGACGGGCTGACGGCACGCTGGCACGCGGGCGCGTGCGGCCGGACGCGGCCGGGCGCCTGCACTGCAGGCGCCCCGAGCTGCACGCGTGCGCGTGCCTGATCTCCGGCCGCGAGTCCCCGGTCAGGGGCCGTCAGCCGATGGGCAGCCCGTACGCCCGGAGGGTGCGCAGCGCCTCGATCGTCACGATCGGACGTGCCTCCAGGGCTGTGCCCGGCGCCCACTGACGCCAGCGGATCGGCCAGCCGCCGTCCTCCTGCTGCCCGCTCGCCAGGAACTCCAGGGAGCGCGTCATCTCCTCGTCGGTGAACCACGCGCGCGCGAGTGAGCCCGGAGCCTTCGCGTAGTCGTACGGGAAGTGCCGCTCTCCCGGCGCGTAACCCGGCGACACGGGGAACGCCTCAAGGCGTGCCGGATCCAGCACCACGAGACGCTGCTCCCGCACCAGGCGGCCGAGCCGGTCGGCGGCCGCCTCCGCGCGCGGGCGGTCGGGCGCCGAGTCCAGGAAGGCCACGGCCGCCTCGATCTCGTACGGATGGGACTTCTCCAGCGACTCCACCGCCTGCCAGCAGAAGTCGGTGGCCCTGAACAGCCAGGCGTGCCACACCTCGTTGCGGTGCAACAGGCCCACCACAGGGCCGGTGGCGAGCAGTTCGCTGGGCGGATCGTCCACGATCGGGACGAAGGGCGCCACCGGATAGCCGCGCTGGCTCGGATGGATCGCCGGCAGCGCGCCGTCCTGCGTCGACACGGAGGTCAGATAGCGGCACATGCGCTCCACCCGCTGCCCGCCGCAGCGTCCGATCGAGTCCAGGACGCGCAGTGCGTGCCCGGTGTGCAGGGGCTGACTGACCGGGCCGCGCAGATCGGGTTCGAGCGCGTGGCCGTATCCGTCGTCCTCGTTGCGGTAGGCGGACAGCGCGGTCTCGACCGCGTCGGCACCTCCGCCCAGGAAGTGATACGCGAAACGGCGCTGTTCCAGCACGCGCGCGGTGAGCCAGACGAAGTGCTCGGCGCGGGCGAGAGGGGTGTGCGCCGGGGGCGTCGGGGGGAGTGGGGATGCTCCTGTTTCGGCCATGAGTCAGACCGTAGGACGGAAAGCGTTCTCGGCAAGGGGTCCCGGCTCGGGCCCACCCTCAGGGGCGGGATACTGGAGTCATGCGGTTGACGGTCTTCTGGGAGCGGATGACGGAGCACTTCGGCGCGGGATACGCCGACACCTTCGCGCGCGACCACGTGATGTCGGAGCTCGGCGGACGCACGGTGCAGCAGGCGCTGGACGCGGGCTGGGAAGCGAAGGACGTGTGGCGCGCGGTGTGTACCGCGGTGAACGTTCCGCACGAAAACCGCTGACGGGGCACGAAGATCCCAAGGCGGGGGTCGATTGTCGGTCGCGTGCGCGAGACTTGGCCCGTGGCAGCAGCAGATGAGACCGCGCAGGTCGGACAGCACGTATCCCCGCTCGGCACGACACCCCCCCGGCCGCCGGCCGTGGGAGCCGCCGAGGGCGGTACCCGCATGCCGCGCTGGCTGCCGCGCGCCATGGTGCTGGCCCTCGCTCTCCTCGCCTGTTTCCAGCTGGGCAGCTGGGCCTTCCACGAGCTGACCGGGCTGCTGATCAACATCCTGATCGCGTTCTTCATGGCGCTCGCCATCGAACCCGCGGTGAGCTGGATGGCCTCGTACGGCATGCGCAGGGGGTTGGCCACCGCTCTTGTGTTCCTTGTCGTGATGATCGCGAGCGCGGGCTTCGTCACGCTGCTCAGCTCGATGCTCGCGGGACAGATCATCGACATGGTCGAGGACTTCCCGAAGTACGTCGACTCGGTGATCAGTTGGATCAACACGACCTTCCACACGGAGCTCAGCCGCGTCGACGTCCAGGAGGGCCTGCTGCGCTCCGACTGGCTCCGGAAGTACGCGCAGAACAGCGCGACCGGCGTCCTGGACGTGTCCACCCAGGTGCTGGGCGGGCTCTTCCAACTCCTGACGATCACACTCTTCGCGTTCTACTTCGCCGCCGACGGCCCGCGGTTGCGCCGCGCCCTGTGCTCCGTGCTGCCGCCCGCCAAGCAGGCCGAGGTCCTGCGCGCGTGGGAGATCGCCGTCAACAAGACGGGCGGCTACATCTACTCGCGCGGCCTGATGGCGCTGATCTCGGGCGTGGCGCACTACATCCTGCTGGAGTCCCTGGGCGTGAACTACGCGCCCGTGCTCGCCGTCTGGGTGGGCCTGGTCTCGCAGTTCATCCCCACCATCGGCACGTATCTCGCCGGCGCTCTGCCGATGCTGATCGCCTTCACCGTCGACCCCTGGTACGCGCTGTGGGTGCTGGTCTTCGTCGTGGTCTACCAGCAGTTCGAGAACTATGTGCTGCAGCCCAAGCTGACCTCCAAGACCGTGGACATCCATCCGGCGGTCGCCTTCGGGTCGGTCATCGCGGGCACCGCCCTGCTCGGCGCCGTCGGCGCCCTGATCGCCATCCCGGCCGTGGCCACACTGCAGGCCTTCCTGGGGGCGTACGTGAAGCGGTACGACGTCACGGACGACCCTCGGGTGCACGGTCACCGAGAGCGGGGCACGAGCACCCTCCTGGCGCGCATGCGGCGCGTACTGCGGGGGCCGAGACAGACGCTGCCGGTCGCGGACGAAGGGCCGCGGGACTCCGTGTAGCGCCCCGGCACACCGCCCCGCGCCCCGTCCCCGTCGTCCCCGTGCCCCTGGAACAGCCGGGCGTCTCAGTCCGCGAAACGCTGCCCTGTGTCGCTGAGCCTTGACCGGTGACTGCCGGCTCTGTGCGAGATCACCGGCGCATCACACTGAGCGCAAAGTGGCCCGTGGATCACCGAGCCTGTCCGGCCTGCGCGCTTGACCTTCGGCGGCGCCAACCCGTGTCCGTCAAGGTCTGATGGCACGCGCTCGGCACGCGCTCGGAGGTCGGTGAAACGCTCCCGGCGAAGCCGCGTGGTGCGCTTGACACTAAAATCGAACATCCATTCTCATGGAGTCTCCGGCGAAGCTCGCGACGGGATGTCGACGGGGATTTCATGGGGAAGTGCCCGAGTTATCCACAGGCTGGACGGGCGTCGGGGCGCATTGTCAGTGGCAGGCGTTAGCGTCTTTGACGTGAAGCGATCGACTCAAGCAAATCGGGTGGAACCCATGGCAGGAACCGACCGCGAGAAGGCGCTGGACGCCGCGCTCGCACAGATTGAACGGCAATTCGGAAAGGGCGCGGTGATGCGCCTCGGCGAGCGGCCGAACGAGCCCATCGAGGTCATCCCCACCGGGTCGACCGCACTCGACGTCGCCCTCGGTGTCGGCGGCATTCCGCGCGGCCGAGTGGTGGAGGTGTACGGCCCGGAGTCCTCCGGCAAGACGACCCTGACCCTGCACGCGGTGGCGAACGCGCAGAAGGCCGGCGGCCAGGTGGCCTTCGTGGACGCGGAGCACGCTCTCGACCCGGAGTACGCGAAGAAGCTCGGCGTCGACATCGACAACCTCATCCTGTCCCAGCCGGACAACGGTGAGCAGGCCCTGGAAATCGTGGACATGCTGGTCCGCTCCGGTGCCCTGGACCTCATCGTCATCGACTCCGTCGCCGCCCTGGTGCCGCGCGCGGAGATCGAGGGCGAGATGGGTGACTCGCACGTGGGTCTGCAGGCCCGGCTGATGAGCCAGGCACTCCGCAAGATCACCGGTGCGCTGCACCAGTCCCAGACCACCGCGATCTTCATCAACCAGCTGCGCGAGAAGATCGGTGTGATGTTCGGCTCCCCGGAGACCACGACCGGTGGCCGGGCGCTCAAGTTCTACGCCTCGGT